>NZ_JMDX01000030.1:0-37950 GCF_000935845.1 Paenibacillus sp. E194 | reverse complement strand
CGACGTAACCGATACCGTCGCCCATCAAGCCTATAAGCCGCTCGCGGAGATGGAGCAGCTGCCAAAGGAAGCGGCAGCGAAGCTGAGCCGCGCCGTAGAAGAGACACAGGATCAGATCATTACGTATGAAGGTAAACCGATTATGGCTGCAGTTTTTCTCCACAAGTAATGGATATACCGAGAATGCCGAGGATTATTGGGGCAACCCGGTTCCTTATTTAAAAAGTGTGGCAAGCCCTTGGGATGAACGGGTAGCGCCGCGATTTGCGGAGAGCACTACATATAAGGTAGATGTGCTTCTATCAGAACTAGGTGTATCCGTGCAAGCATTGAAGCTGCAATCCGATGGCGGGACTTCAAGTAAGTCCGGATCCGTGCAAGCCATTCGGAATCAGCTACGGATCTTATCCCGTACCGCCGGCAAGAGAGTTGGTCAAGTTCAAGTCGGTACAGAACAGTTCACAGGTCGCGAAATTCGAGAGAAGCTAGGGCTGCGTTCGAGTGCATTCGATTGGAGCATGGTGGATGGCAAACTAGTCATTACTACGTACGGATTTGGGCATGGTGTTGGCATGAGCCAGTACGGTGCGCAAGGAATGGCCAAGGAAGGGGCTACTGCCGAGCAAATCGTAACGTACTATTATAAAGGTGTGAAGGTGGACAAAGCTTCGAAGTTAGCATCCGCTAAGTTGAAAGGATAGGTCAGCAAGGCGCGGATCAACTATGCAGTGAGGCAGGGAAAACCCTTGTTATATAATGAGCTAGACTCCATGCAGACGCATTGGTAGGTTCATATCTTAAAAATTAGCATTTCTACGTATAAAAGTACTAGCCTCGGTAACAATGGTTACTGAGGTGATCACAAATGAGTGAACAAAACCAAAATCAAAACTCAAAAAACAAAACAACGATGAATACATCTACGACAAGCACAGCAAATCCGTCTGAAGCCTCCAAATCGATGCAAGGGGCTCAAGCGGTTCACACATCCTCATGGAGAAAGCTGTTGTCGAAGAAATGGGTATTCCCCGCTTTGTACATGGCCGCAGCAGCAATTATCCTAACTCTAGTCTGGGTCTATCAAGACTTGAATCACAAACCGCTCGACCCAAACAAGGATGCGACGCAAGCAGGGCAAACAATCAAGCAAGGCGAATCAACAGCAGGTACAACAGCTGGAACCAAAGAAGACGCAGTCGAAGTAGTTGCAACTAACGAAACACTCGGTTGGCCAGTGGCGAATTCTGGTGATGTAGATGTCGTCATGCCGTACTATGACGAAAAGGCTTCGAAGGAAGAGCAAGCGGCAGCAATGGTGCAGTACAAGCAAACCTTTACTCCGAATGTAGGTATTGACTTGGCGCGCAAGGACAAGCAGGCATTTGATGTAGTGGCTGCAATGAGCGGTAAAGTAACACGTGCTGAGCAGCATGCGACGAATGGATTTGTTGTCGAAGTGGATCATGGCAATGGCATGAAGACAGTATATCAGAGCTTGGCTGATACGAAAGTGAAGCAAGGCGATGCTGTGAAGAAGGGCGACGCGCTAGCTACTGCAGGTCGCAGTGAATTGGAGAAGGAACTGGGCGTTCATGTTCACTTTGAGGTGTACAATGAGAATAAGCCAGTAAATCCGACAACGGTTCTGGTTAAAAACTAATTCAGTTAAACATGGTAACAACATCGGGCGAATGTCTTAGGGCAATCGTCCGTTTTTTATTTGTAGGGGGAATCAGCGGAATTGAAACGAACTTTTTTTCTAATATTTTTTTTGCTCGTGCTACTCCAATGATGAATGATCGAATTCACGGATTACCGAGAAGCGGAATTCCGCTTGACTAAGCTTTTTTTCCTGTTTTGACTTTGCGTGGATTGCCTTGTTGTTCGACTTGTCCGATGAGAGTCTTGGCAAAAATATCGGCTAAGCCAAGCTTGTCAGGCATGGTTACAACGCATAAGTGTGCGACCCCCTCATATAATGTACCAATTAAACCGAGTAGGGAGGCGGGAACGTGCACGACTACATCAAAGAACGGACCATCAAAATCGGCCGCTGCATCGTCGAAACGAAGCATACGGTTCGTACTATCGCTAAAGAGTTCGGCGTGTCTAAAAGCACGGTGCACAAAGATTTGACCGAACGGCTGCCTGAGATTAACCCCGATCTGGCTGATCAGGTGAAGCACATTCTCGAATACCATAAGTCCGTTCGTCACTTGCGTGGTGGAGAAGCAACGAAAATCAAATATAAGAAGACGACTTCAAAAAAACGTGAGGTGATGACAGCCGGAAAATCCTAAACCACCACCCCATTCCAATAACTTTTTAAAATGTGAGCTGCCCTCCAATCTGTCATTGAACGTAGCAGAGAAAGTATGATATGGTAAACGATGAGTAAATATTTTGCAGAAAACGGTCGTAATTTCTCGATTTGGACATGAAAAATGAATGTGGAGGCTCTCGAACTTATGCTTAGCAAGGATATTGGAATTGACTTGGGAACGGCAAACGTTCTCATCCATGTCAAGGGGAAGGGGGTCGTCTTGAACGAGCCTTCGGTTGTAGCAATCGAAAGCGATTCAAAGCGAGTCCTCGCCGTGGGTGAAGAAGCCCACAGAATGGTTGGTCGGACACCGGGCAATATCGTACCCATCCGCCCGCTTAGAGACGGAGTCATCGCTGACTTCGAGGTTACGGAAGCAATGCTGAAGCACTTTATTTCACGAGTCGGCGGTCGCAAATGGTACTCGCACCCACGCATCTTGATTTGCGCGCCGACGAATATTACTTCAGTAGAACAGAAGGCAATTCGCGAAGCGGCTGAGAAGAGCGGTGCCAAAGATGTTTTCCTGGAAGAAGAACCGAAGGCGGCGGCTATTGGCGCGGGTATGGATATCTTCCAACCGAGCGGCAACATGGTCGTTGACATCGGCGGCGGAACGACGGACGTGGCGGTATTGTCCATGGGAGACATCGTTACCGCCTCTTCTATTAAAATTGCTGGGGACAAGTTCGACAGCTCCATCATGAAATATATAAAATCCAAGTATAAGTTGCTAATCGGAGAGCGTACGTCTGAAGATATTAAGATTAACATCGGGACGGTGCGTGAAGGTGGACAACGGGAAATGGACATCCGTGGACGTGACATGGTTTCGGGCCTCCCATATACCGTAACGATCACATCCGATGAAGTTCGAGAAGCTTTATGGGATCCAATCTCTTCGATTGTCGCTGCTGCGAAGTCGGTATTGGAACGGACACCGCCAGAATTATCGGCGGATATTATCGATCGCGGCGTCATTTTGACTGGTGGCGGGGCTCTTCTTGATGGATTGGACGAGCTGATGGCTGACGAATTGAAGGTTCCTGTGCTTATTGCAGAGGATCCAATGCACTGCGTCGTCAAAGGTACCGGAATCATGCTGGATAATTTGGACAAGGTCGTTAAGAAATCATTCGTTTAATCCGATATACATTGTATATGCTTTGACAGATCGGGAGGAAACGACATGATTAGAGGTTTATATACGGCTGCCTCGGGCATGATGACCCAACAACGGCGGCATGATACGGTTACGAACAATATTACGAATATCAATACGCCCGGATTCAAGTCAGTAACAGGGGCAGTGCGTTCATTTCCTGAGATGATGCTGTCCTTACAGGGCGGAGATCAGGGGGCAGGTCGTACCATTGGCCGCTTGAATACAGGGGTATTCGCGGAAGAGAGCCGTATGCTGTTCAGCCAAGGCGATCTGATGCAGACGAATCAAGCAGGCGACTTTGCATTGTTGGCGGATTTGGGCGTCCCGGGAGTGGCTTTTGATGCTTCAGGTAAGGGACGGGATCCGCAAGGCAATATTATTTATAAGCCGGAGGCATTCTTTACGGTTCGGGAAGGCAATGAGCTGCGGTTTACGCGTGATGGTCATTTTCGCTTGAATGCTCGCCATGAGCTGACGACGGCAGACGGAGCACTTGTGCTAAACCGGAATCAAGCTCCAATTGTATTGCCGGTGAATGTGTCGATAGATGATATCAAACTGGATGGGACAGGCCGGATGTATGATGCGCGTACGAACGCTGCGATTGCAGGGGCAGATCTGCTCATTTCCCGGATCGACAATCCGAATCAACTCATTAGAACGGGTAATGGCCGCTTTCGATTGGATGCGGCAGGTGGTGGTCAAGCAGCGGCAGTCGCGTGGACAGCTGGGGATCAGCAGCAAATTCAAGTACAGCAAGGCTATTTGGAGCGTTCTAATGTAGATCCTACGCAATCGATGACGGATATGATGACGGCCTTCCGTGCCTATGAGGCGAATCAGAAAGTCGTTCAATTCTATGATAAGACGCTGGATAAGACGGTCAATGAGGTAGGGCGCGTCTAAGCGCTTAGAATAGGAGGAACGATATGAACCAGTCTATGATTTCTGCAGCTGCCTCGATGAATGGCATTCAGCGCAAGCTGGATATCGTCGCGGACAATATGGCGAACTTGAATACGAACGGATATAAGCGGAAGTCAGCGACATTCGCTGATGTGCTTACGAATATAAGACAGCATGATAAAGATTACCGCCAGCCAGGAAGAGCGACCCCCATGGGATATACGCTTGGCTATGGATCTTATTTGACTGCATTAAGTCGAGACTTCACGCAAGGGCCATTGAAGCAAACGGGTGTAAGCACGGATTTTGCGCTGGAAGGCAACGCGCTATTTGAGCTCGAACTGGAGAATGGTCAATCTGCTTGGATTCGAGAAGGCGCTTTTCATTATACGATTGATCCAAATACGAAGGAAAAGGTGCTTGTGACGGCTCAAGGGGATAAGGTGCTGGACAAAGACGGCGCTGAAATCCGAATTGGGCTGGATCAAGAGATACAGGTTAATGACAAGGGGCAAGTGTTCGCGACGAAGAACGGCTTGACGGTTGTTCCGAATCCGATCGCTACGCTGAAGGTAGTGAAGCCGATCAGCCCAGAACTCCTTATTCAGACAGAGAACAACTATTACGTAATGGCCCCAAATACGAACCGAAATGCTGTTGTGGAGGATCTTGATCTTACACAAAACCAAGCGGTTCACGTTCGGCAAGGCATGATTGAGCAATCGAATGTATCGCTGATCGACGAGATGAATGATTTGATTCAAGCGCAGCGAGCGTATCAGATGTCCGCTCGGGCATTGACTTCCGGAGACGCAATGTGGGGGCTTGCGAATAACCTTCGCGCGTAAACGAAGCAGGTGAGATAATGAGTGACCAAGAAGGGAAAGACAAGAAGCTGCTCGATTATGAGTACGAGCCGCTGCAACAGGATATATCGTTAGTGCGTCTGCACCGCTCTCATTCCGGCTCGGAACCAGAGGATGTGGAGACGAAGACGGAGGCCAAATCCGACGTTCATGAGGAATTGCCGGTAGTGGGCAAGCCTGCTCAGCAGCCAGTATTCGAAGAGCGGCGTAAGCAGCGTCTGCGCAAGGATAAGGAAGCTGCTAAGCCAGCGTCTGAGGAGGAGCAGGAAGAACCTCAGCCACCTCAGCAGAAGCCGGTTCGCCGTTCGAAGGCAGGGAAGTGGATTTTTCGACTGGCCATTGTCCCACTGTTATGCGTGCTAGCCACATTCGGCGGAATGGTTGCCGGATTTGTCGTGTTAGGTAAGGGCTCTTTTACAGATGCACTGAATGTGAATACATGGACACACTTGTTCCAACTTGTGTTCGGATAGCCGGAGTCCCCACTTTGTGGGGATTTTTTGCTTGTGTGGTGGCTGGAAGGTCTTTGCCCGTCATCGTTCCTCCCTTGAGGGCTATAGGGAGCTGTACGATTTGATAAAGTTTCATTTTTGTTTTCGGGCATGTATAATGAGTTGGAGGAACTATGAAAATGGGGGGAACTGGGGGTTTTGAGGTTGAATTTACCGAATATGTTGACGATGATTCGATTCGTTCTCATCCCCGTATATGTGGCTTTGTTCTTCATAGGTGAGCGGTACGCCGCATTCGGAGTTTGGTTGCTCGCTGGACTGACCGATATTCTGGACGGGTATATCGCGCGCAAACATAATTTAGTAACGAATATCGGCATGATGTTGGATCCATTGGCAGATAAGCTTATGATGCTGACCGTCATGTTTTCTTTGCTATGGTCTGGAGATATGCCATGGATGGCTGCTGTTGCGATGCTGATTCGAGATGCAGGAATGATTGCATGTTCCGCCCTATTTCATTTCAAGGGAAAGAAGACAGTGCCTGCGAATTGGATGGGGAAATTGACGACAGTCTTCTATTATATTGCGATCCTGTTCGTCTACTTCCAATGGACTTATGCAGTTGAGCTCTTATGGGTGGTTATTGTATTCTCATTCCTTACATCCTTTATGTATGCGCTCTTGTTTATTCGAATCAATCGCAAGGAAGAGGCAGAAACTGAGCATCGGGTGTGATGCAGGTTTGTCTCTTGTAGGACAACGGAAGAAATGTTTATTTTTAACTTGATGATAATCATCATTTGTTTTACATTCAGGTCGGTTATCTTACTGCAGCAGAATGACTTTCATGGAAGTTGCGCATTCTGATTCTAAGAAGAGAGCTCCCCGAACAGCCGAAGCTGCGGGAAGCCCCTTATCTCAACCTTCAAGCCTGCAGTCATGAAGGATGATCTTAGTATTGACGTATAGCTGTCGTCTTATACGGCAGAGGAAGAGAGGATTGTATTATGTTGACTGTAGAGCAAATTCAGGAAATTATTCCACATCGTTACCCATTCCTGCTCGTTGACCGTATTCTTGAAGTAGAAGAAGGCAAACGTGCCGTCGGAATTAAGAATGTTACGATGAATGAGCCGCATTTTGCAGGTCACTTCCCTGGTTATCCGGTTATGCCGGGTGTTCTTATTGTTGAAGCGCTTGCACAGGTTGGTGCAGTAGCTATTTTGAAATTGGAGCAAAATCAAGGGAAACTTGCTTTCTTTGCTGGAATCGACAATTTCCGTTTTCGTGAACAAGTCGTACCTGGCGACACGCTTACACTCACAGTAGAGATTACACGTTTGAAGGGAACAATCGGCAAGGGACAGGCAACAGCCAAGGTTGGCGATAAGGTCGTTGCTGAAGGTGAATTGATGTTCGCATTGTCGACTCGCGAGTAGAACACAGCATAGGCGGAATCATTTGCAATGAATGAAGAGAGTTCGGTTATTCTATGGATAACCGCAGCTGATCATTAGTTGTGTGCCATCGGTGTCGAATGAACTCGGAACTCATCGAATGATGCACGGTAGAAGCATTGCGATATTCCGCATGATGATGTGTTCGGAATGGCTTAAGGAGGGAAACAAGTGTTTCAACAGGTAGAAAAATGGAACCGACAAATGAAAAAGTGGCTATGGCTAGTGGTCATTGTCGGACTGGTAGCTGCTATTCCAGTAGCAGTGCAGCGCGTACAGACAGAACAGTCGGCAAATAAGGTTGAAATTGTATTCAATTATCGTAATTTGGTCGATATGTCTGCACTGATGCCCAAGCCAAATGAGTTTATTGATGAGCAGTTGGGACGCTTAAAAGATGCCGGCGTTCACACGATGGCGTTGTTCGAAAGCAATTTGTCAGATTTGAAGGCCGCACGCAGATTGTTAATTTACAACTCCAGCGATGCAGCAACGCTGCAGAAGAAGCTTCCGCCACTGAATGAAAATTATACATATCTTTTGTTCACGTCATCTGAGAATGAACAGAAGATTTCTCCTATGATTGAGAAGACTTTTCTTCGTTTAGGTGTAGAGGTTCGTACGTGGCAGCATGAAGACCGCAATGGATTGATCTTGGAAACTCCGGTTGAATCCGCAGTGATGAAGTCAATGCCACAGGATCCAATCACGATTCAGAAGCTTGTGGATAAAGGATATACAATTATGCCGCGTTTGTCAGACAGCTCGGAATATGATCAAGAGCAAATGGATGAGTTGCTGCAATACTATAATTCATTGGGCGTAACTCGGATTCTCTTTGATGGCGATGCAGTTAAAGGCTTTAATGATGATGCGGAGAAAAAAAGTTTGACAGGCTTTGCTGATTTGTTGAATAAGCACAACATCGGTATTGCTGCCATTGAAGGCTTGAAGAAGCCGCAGCAGGGGATGAACAAGCTTGCTTATTTGACGAAATATAATGTAGTTCGACTTCATTCGATTAACGATCAGGAATCATTCAATGAAATTGATGTATTAGCTGATCGCTTCTCGCTTGCAACGAAGGATCGCAATATTCGGATGATTTATTTGAACGCAGCTGTGAAAAAAGATATAAAGAAGTCTGAGATTGTGACTTCCATTGATAATCTGATTCACTCGCTGAAGGAACCTGGAGATGCAATTGCATCGATCGAGAGAAACGGATTTACAATGGGTACAGCTGAGCCATTTACGGTATTTGACGCTTCATGGCAGAAAATTGCGAAGATCATCGTAGTTATTGGTGGCGTAGCATTAATCGCGCTGATGCTTTCTTATTTTGTGCCGGTTGTGATGCTTCCTGTCTTCGTGCTGGGTTTGATTGGAAGCGCAGGAATGTACGTATTGAAGCCAGCCTTCTTCGAGCAAGTGCTTGCCCTTGGGGTGGCGATAAGCGCGCCAACAATTGCGATGGTACTCGCTGTTCGAAGAGTGGACATGAGCCCTCCGGTTACAAGCTTCAAGGCTCGCTTTGGCAAATCGGTCGGATTGTTCTTACGCACGACGGTGTTGTCGCTGATGGCTATTCCGTTCGTGATTGCATTGCTTAACAACATTACGTATAGCCTTGTAATAAATCAATTCCGTGGAGTCAGCCTGCTGCACTTCCTGCCGATTGGCCTTACCGCATTGTATATCTTCCTCTACCGTGGAGATTCTGTTGTGAAGGAAGCCAATCGTTGGCTTAAGATGCCAGTTACGGTATTGATGGTCGTGGCTGCTGGCGTCGCGGGCGTAGTGGGAATGTACTACCTGTCGCGTACGGGGAACGCTGGAAACGTATCTTCCTTGGAGAAATCATTCCGTTCCTTGCTTGAGAATACGTTGGGAGTTCGGCCGCGTAATAAAGAGTTCTTGATGGCGCACCCGTTGTTCTTGATTGCGGCATTTGCAGCATACCGTTATCGGATAGCTCTATATGCGTTTATCATCGCAGTTATTGGCCAGTTGTCTATGGTAGATACGTTCGCTCATATCCATACGCCGATTATCATGTCGACAATTCGCACACTTCTTGGTCTTGGCCTTGGACTGGTTATCGGAATTATTGGCATTTTCGTATGGACTATCATTGAAAGGTGTTGGGATGCATGGCGTCCAAAGCTACAAGAATAGTACTGTCCGGATATTACGGATTCAATAATAGCGGTGACGAGGCGGTTCTGTTGTCGATCCTGACCGCCTTGGAGCGTGCTGGCGAAGAAGCTGGCATGGCAATCGAGCCTGTCGTATTGTCTGGTGATCCAGAGACGACGACTCGGTTGTATGGGGTACAAGCTGTTCATCGAATGAAGCCCGGCGCCTTGCTGGGTGCGATTCGAAGCAGCGATGGGTTGATCAGCGGCGGCGGAAGCTTGCTGCAGGATGCGACCAGTTCGAAGACGATTCCTTATTACTTAGGTGTGCTGAAACTGGCACAGTGGTTCCGTAAGCCGACGTTCATTTATTCGCAAGGAGTTGGTCCGGTAAACCGCCAGTCTTTCTATCCGTACATTCGTCACATATTTAACCGAACAGCTTATGTGTCTGTACGTGATCGGGAGTCTGCAGAGCTCTTGATGCGAATGGGAGTAGGGCAAGATGCGATCCATGTTGTACCTGATCCGGTAATGGGCCTTCGTTTGCCGTCATCTAAGCCTGGGCAGCCCGTACTCGATCATGGGAAAGGTTTCGATGCGGCAGGCCGCCCTTATGTTGGGGTTTCCCTTCGATTCTGGAATCAAGATCGATCCGATATGGATGCGATCGCTGATATGCTGCTTCAGCTTAGTCGGATGCGGAAAGTCCATTTGCGGTTTTTGCCGTTCCATGGAGCTAGTGATGAAGAGGCTTCCCGTTATGTCATGAAGAAGCTTGAGGATGTGGTTTCCGAAGTAGATGGATTGTGTGGAGGGCCATCAGCTGCTGCTTCTGAAGCTGGCACAGTGATGAGCTTATGCACTCCGCTTGAGCATCCTCAGTCCATGCTGCAGGAAGTAAGTCAATGCCGGGTGTTAGTCGGAATGCGATTGCATTCTCTCATTTATGCAGCTTCCCAAGAGGTGCCGTTTGCGGGTATCTCTTATGATCCGAAGATCGACCAATTCCTGCATCGACTGCACGAAGAGGCGATTGGCACAACAGCCAAGCTAGATGCTGCTCGTGCTGCATCTCATATGTGCAGCTTGCTCGATGATGTAGATGGCTGGCGCGAGGAACATCAAAAAGCAATAACTTTATTGAAGCAAGAAGCGGAACAGCCGGCGCAACAAATTGTGCAATGGCTACGTCATAAGGCGTAAGGTGGTTTGTGATATGTTAGAAATGAAAGATGTACCTAAGGTTTCGATTTACGGCATTCCCTTTTCCAAGTTGAATATGGAAGATACCGTAAAGCTTCTTGTTGATCATATTGACGCTGGGCGCTTCATTCAGGTGATTACAGCGAATCCCATCATGGTGATGGCCGCCTTGGAGAATGATAAGAATATGGCCGTCATGAAGCAGGCGGACTTGGTTGTTCCAGATGGAACAGGCATTGTCTGGGCAGCTAATAAGTTCGGTGATCCTGTCGTTGAACGAGTAACGGGCTTCGATCTGCTGCATGAGCTGCTGAAGATGGGCGAACCACGTAAGTGGAAGGTGTATCTCTTGGGTGCAGCTCCAGAGGTGGTTCAAGCGGCAGCAGAACGGTTACAAGAACAGTATCCGTCCATATCCATTGTCGGATACCGAGATGGCTTTTTCAACAGTGATGAAGATGAAAAGGTTATTGCACAAGTTCGTACGGCGAATCCTGACTTGTTGTTCGTTGCTCGCGGAGCCGAAACACAAGATCCTTGGATTGCGAAATACCGCCATCAGCTGCAAGTTCCCTTTATGATGGGTGTTGGGGGCAGCTTTGATGTAATTTCAGGCAAGGCCAAGCGAGCACCAATGTGGGCACAGAAGCTGCGTATCGAATGGTTGTATCGCTTAGTCAAGGAACCGAAGCGCTTCATGCGAATGTTGGCGTTGCCTAAATTTGCTTGGAAAGTGATGCGGGATAAAGATAAGCCCACAAAAGTGCAGTAAAATGACGCTTAATCTTTCATTTTCGTAAGTTTTCACATGAATCCGGCATTGGTGTTTCCATTTTGAACGGAGTATAATTCGATCCGGTAACATAAATGGGGGTTGAAACTACCGATGATGACCGTATACGCAATTGGTGGCTGCTTGGCAGCACTGCTGCTTGCCACAGGATTAACGCCTTTAGTGAAGAAATTTGCGATCAAAGTAGGTGCGGTTGACGTACCGAATGCGCGGAAAGTGCATACGCGCATCATGCCCCGGATGGGTGGTTTGGCTATTTTTGCGGCGTTCGTACTGACGCTGCTTGGACTTATGTTATTTATTCCTGATACACTGCTTGGTTCATCGCGAGATGCGAATCTTGTGAAGGCAATGCTTGCCGGAGGCTCCATCATTATTCTGATTGGTGCACTGGATGATCGTGTTGAGTTGTCCGCGAAAGCGAAACTGCTCGGTCAGATTGTAGCTGCGTGTGTCGTGGTATTCGGATTTGATTTAACTGTAGACTTTGTAAATGTGCCGTTTGGCGATAAATATTTATTCATTGAAACATGGATTGCAATTCCGCTTACGATCTTCTGGATTGTTGGTGTGACGAATGCAATTAATTTGATTGATGGCTTGGACGGACTGGCTGCTGGTGTTTCAGGTATTGCCATTGCTACTATTCTCGTCATGGCGATCTTTATGGGCAATCCGGTAATCATTTTGCTCTGCTCGATCTTGCTTGGAAGTATTATTGGATTCCTGTTCTTCAACTTCCACCCGGCTAAGATCTTTATGGGGGATTCCGGTTCCTTGTTCTTAGGCTTCAGCTTGGCTGTCTTGTCCATGCTGGGCTTCAAGCAGATCGCAATCATGTCTTTCATTACACCATTGCTTATTATTGGTGTGCCGCTGTCCGATACATTCTTCGCGATTGTACGCCGCTGGCTCCAGAAGAAGCCGATCTTCGCACCAGACAAAGGTCACCTGCACCATTGCCTGCGTGAACTGGGCTTCAGCCATCGCAAGACAGTGCTCATCATTTACGGGATTGCTGCATTCTTCGGATTGCTGGCGGTTATCCAATCTGTAGCCGCATCGCATGATGCGAACTGGGTAACGCTCGTTGTCATCTGTGTGTTGCTCGTATCGCTCCAGCTTGGGGCTGAGGTGATTGGTATCGTAAGTAAGACAAGAAAGCCGATGCTGAACATCCTGCATCGCTTGCGCATGAAGGTACACGCTGAATCACGTTCGAAGTAACATTAGTGATAGGTCTTTTATGGGGACTTTGATGAAGTAAGAACGCAATTATAATGTATGTTGTAAACAGAACCTTTGCTCTTGAGTAGGATCAGGCTTGTCCTGAACTACTAGAGGCAAAGGTTTTTTTATACTCGTCGAAAGTGTCCAATATGCATTTCAATATGATATGTACTTCTATGTCGCGCTGCTGGTTCTATATCAACCATTAGAATCCTTCCTTCTATAGAGTTATTTTTCCTCTTTCTTGGTAACCTCATATAGGATCGTTTATGAACTTCTTTAGTAAACCATTGAAGTGTGAATCTATTCAATTCAACCTTCAATTCAACTACTTGGCTATTCCCTTTTAAAAACACCTCAAAAAGAACCTCTACAAGTATCTTGTAAGGTCTGTTAAATCTTCTTTTTATCATTTCTAAGTGCTTAATAATTGCCCTCAATGTGTGCCACTTCACTAAAGTCTTCTGAGAGTTCTACTTCCGTGAGCACCACAGTAAGTGTTCTTTCTCTTCTCTTTGTATGTTCTCAATACCAACTTCGGAGTTTTGACTAAAATTTAGGACGAAATTAGCCGATAACAGAAATAACAAGTAAGAACGAGCCGATGGAGGCAACTCAACTACGGTTCTATAATAAGGAGGCTATTAGCGTTGAAGAAACTGGTATCCATACTGTTGACGCTCGCGCTTGTCGTTACGCTTATCCCGGCATCTCTCGGTACAGCAGTATCGACGGCATTCGCAGCAAGCGCCAACCACTTCGTATTTCCGAATGAACAGTATTCTCCTACATCTGCACGTATAACAAATAGTGAACGTGTGACGCTAGAGGGAACATTGAATGGCGTTAACGGAAATTCGATTTCTTATAGCGTGTACAAGCTGAACAAAAATCCTGATCCAACCGCGACGGATAAATATTTAGTGGATCAGAACGACAAACGTGAAGGCCAAACGGCCAACATTATGATCAATGGTTCGAAAATCCAATTGTATAATTTGCAGTTATATCCTGGATTGAACCAAGTTACATTCAAAGGCTTGCAAGGCATGTCGGATGTGTATGACTCGATCTTCATCGAGTATCGCAATGGTCCAACGATGTACGATATGTCTGTATCCTTGGATGGGAATGTCTACAACTTGAAAGAAGATGAGTCGACAATTGTTTACTCGGATGCTTCCCAAGGAAAAAATCGGTGAACGTTAGCATTTCGGGTAAAGCACCGAATGCAGATAAGGTACAAATCGAAGTGAACGGGCGAAGCTGGTCCTTCGGCGTATCCAAAAGCAATGATTGGACGTTCTTTGCTTCTCCAATTGCCATTGAGCAAGGCCGGAACTTAGTTAAGATTAAAGTATTTAACGGTACACAATCGGTTGAAACAACAAGAGAAGTGGCTTTTTTCAATGGTGATGTGACGTTCCATGATGTTCACATGAAGGAAACTGGCGGAACAACAAAATATGATTTATCGCAAAGTCCTACGATTACTGCCAATACTGATGGTGTAATTTATGGTCGTGTTCTTATCCCTTACGATGCTACAAAGACGAAACCGACTAGTGTTGGTGTTGCCTACGATTTAATTGAAACGGGTAGCGGTAATAAAACAAACGGCAATGCAACCAATGTGACAGAAGTCTCTTCGAATCCAAAATTTGTCGAGTACTCATTTGAAATACCTAGTGCTATCCAAAAAAATAAGCGTACCAACCTAACATTGACATCGACGAACTATGCTTTGTCTACTCCTTCATTGCAGAGTATGTCTGGATTTTCCGTATTGTTGAAGGATGCGAACCAACCATATATCTACGCAGCTAATTATTTGAGTGGATATAACAATACAATGACGCCCGGGGAAGCTGTGGCGCTGCAAGGCGGAAAGCTGGATGGTGCGCAGTTATTCTCCATGCCGGCTGCAATTCAATTTTTAGTTCCTAATGGAAGCAGTCCTAAAATTTCGATTGAATCGGTAACCGACGCATTAGGCAAAAAGCAAGATGCTAATACTTACCATTTAAATCCTACGATTGTTGCTCAGGATGTTACAGTTGAAAATATCAATGGGGTGCCGACTTCTATGAGCCGGGTTGTATACCTGATTGATAAGCTGCCAAGCACAGGGAAACAGACGATTGTGTTTCGTTTGGATGGCTCCACGGAAACATATACGGCAACGGTTACTCTTTTATATGGGCCATATGTAAAATACGATGGTGCATTTGACGGCCAAAAGATTTATACGGACACAACAGATGCTAATCGTCAAGCTCAGGTCATGAAAGAATTGCAGGACTTGGCGGGTCAAATCTACAATATTGCCAACGAAGAAGAGCTTAAATACAAAGGGACAGATCAAACGGTATTTTTCAGTATTAATAATACAACTTTGGAACTGGCTGAAGGCACAACAAAAAGTCAGTTTAAAATAGTTAACCAGAAAGATGCCTTTAATGCGTTGTATATGGGAGACAACAAAATCAAATTTGTATTCCGTTCCCAAAAATCGCATTACGAGAACACGATCACAGTAACGCTCATTCCGACTAACTTACCGGTTATTCCAGCACCTGAGACAGATGGAATCTATCCATACAGCACAACGTATCCGGATCCGAAGCCTAATGATCCTCGTTTTGAGAAAAAAGGCGGCGTTTATCTGACTCGTGAAGCGCAGATGAATGTGTATGGGACATTCGACTTTGTTGATCTTGGAAAAAATAAAGCTGAAATTGAAGGAAAGCTTACAACCTTGCGGGGCAGTGGTACTGCTAACGAGCTTCAGAATTATAAGCTAGTGATTCAATCTCCTGTCTTGAAGAACGATAAAAACCCATTAGGAAAAATCGAGTGGACATTGGAGAATATGTTCACCGACAAAAATGGGGATACGTACAATTCGAGTGCTGTGGTTAACGGAATCTCTGTTTACTATGATAATGATAAACAATTCTTTAGCTTTATTATTAAGGGTATAAATCTTCCTGGTGATGGAACTCCTGTCGCAATGAACATGACTGTATTTAACAGTGGCGAAGGCGGGCCTCGTGCAACATACCGTCTGGAAGTCGTACCAGTAGATGTGCCATACACGATTTTGAAACCTGCACTTGAGAAGCGTGTAGTTAATCAAAACTTCGTTGAAGTGATCATTGACTCGCCAGGCGCAGAAAAGGTAGTCATTAATAAAATTCCAGCAGAAAAAATTATTTACTACCCAAGCTATGACAAGACACAAAAGCCATACGAAAATGCGTATCGTGCATTTGTCGTAGGACTTAAAGCAAATAAAGACAATAAGATTGAAATTGCCATTTCAAGAGGCAAGGATACCTTCAAAAATACGATTACGGTGAAGTACGTACCTACGTCAATTCCAGGGGCTCAGTATATGGAGCCAATGAAAAAATCACATAAGGTATTTGAAGGAATAGTAAACTTGACCTTCGAAAAAGGCGCGAATCTCGTAAGACGCGACTATAATGTGCCGCAAAACTTCAAAAACCAAGTATTTAGTGACCATAATCTACTGTTCGCGATTGCGAATTCATTCGATGGTGAAGTAGATCGTCGTGAATTTGAGTATCAGCCAGCGAACTATGACTTGGCAAAGATAGAAGCAAAGAACATTTTCGAAGCAAGCTTCCCTGAACGCTTTATTAAGGCTGGTCCAGTTATTTGGATGGATCCAGGTCAAGCGGATGACATCAAGACAGACTCTGTCTATGATCCAATTAAATATGGTGTTGAGCCTTACCAATACCCAGGTTCGCCAATTGAGATGTTCTATAAGCGTGACCTACGCAATGAGCTGATCATGTCTAAACCAGGTAAATTGACATTGAGTTATGATAAAAACGTAACTGATGATGGTGGTCGCACTGTGAGTGTGTTCCGTTTTGATTCAGAATTACAGCAATGGGAGAACATTGGCGGTGTTGTAGATTCGAAGAAACATACTGTAACCGTTCCAATTACGCGCTTTGGATACTATGTAGTTGGTAAGATGTCTTATTCATATCATGATGTCGTACAGCATCCATATGCACGTGATTTCATTGAAACGATATTTGCAAAAGGCGTTATGAATCCATTTGATCCATTCTCCATGTTTGGAACAGATATGTATGTATCTCGTGGCGAATTCACTCGTATGATTGTTCGTGCGAAAGAGATGCCATTGAATTATGACGGTAAGAAACATTTCAATGACGTCGTTGTACCGGCGGCTGATAAGATGAATACGATTAATGTGAATCAGCTGTGGGACTTCCGCTATGTAGAGACAGCTGCACGAGATGGTATCGTACGTGGAGTATCTCCGAATGAATTTGGTGGAGACTACTCGATTATCCGTCAGGATGCAGCGGTTATGCTCGCGAAAGCTTTAAATATGAAGCTTGAGACGAAGCGTGATAAAGTTCGCAAGGATCTGTTGAAGTATTTCCAAGATGCGGACAAAATTGATTACTATGCACAGCCAGCGGTGCTTGCTATCGCGAAGAAAGGCTTCATTACAGGAGTTCCGATTGACCCATCTGATCCGAAGAAGGGTTATGTATTCCAGCCATCTGCGAATATGCTCCGTGGCGACGCTGCTCTCATAATGGCACGTGCTATGATTGATTTGAAGAAGCTGCCTAAGATGTAACTAAGTTTCAGTATATACAGTCTCGGGTAATAAAGTGGAGAGTCGATTACACTCGGCTCTCTTCCTTTATATATAGAAGATACTCATTGCAAATAAGATCATTGATCTGGTAAACATGTAATGAATCTACCTATGATCATATTCATGGGTGATCTGTCATTCAGTGGAAAACATTAGCCAGTGACTGCTTGCTAGGTTGGCGCTATACTAGGAGATGTATTCGTTAATGCATACATATAGATGAATTCAAGTATTGCAATATGTATAGCATATCCGTGTATATGCGTTGCTGAATGTAATTAGAAAGCATTGTCTGAAATCTGCGAAAAAATATTTAAATAATTTCAGACAAAGCGCAACTTTTTCGAAACCTGTGCGTTTAATATGATGAAGCTTGAATACAGTGGTTAAATTAATTAGTGTTCCCTGTATTTCACAAAAATATACTTTACGCTAGGCAGTTGACATTGTATAATGTCTAGAGTGGTATGAGTATTTCTATTTATTTTCATTTGTTCCTAATCGATTACTAGTTTCTGTGGCATGTCCTTATGTTGCAGACTTCTTTTTAGATTACATTTCGCTCACTCTGAGGAAGGGGGTGAATCGGCGAATGAGGGAAATGAACTATCAAACTTCTACGCAACAAACTAAACAAACGAAGCAATTTAGAGGAGGAGAAAAAAAGGTTATGAAGAAAAGATTGGCCCTTCTGCTTTCCGTTGCTATGGCGTTCTCTATGTTCGCAAACGTAGCTTTCGGTGCTGACGCAGCTAAAACAACTCAAGAGAAATTTGATGCATTGAAAACTCAAGGTGTATTCAACGGTTATCCAGATGGATCCGCTGGCCTTGAAAAAGACATGACTCGTGCAGAATTCGCGAAAGTACTCGTGAAATTGTTCGGTCTGAAAGAAATCAATGGTACTTATTCTTACAAAGATAAAAACTATGGTGCTAAAAACTGGGCAGCTCCATTCATCGAAGCTGTAACAGCTGAAGGCTTGATGCAAGGTAAAGATTTGACTAAGAAAATCTTTGACTTCAACGGTAAAATCACAGTTGAAGAAGCATCCAAAACTTTGGTTACTGCTTTGAAACTTGAGCCAGTTAAAGACGCTCAAAACAAAGCTACTGATTGGGCAAAAGGATACTTCGAAGCAGCAGTTAACGCTGGTTTGTTCTCCAAAGATACAAACCCTAAAGCTAACGCAACTCGCTCCCAATTGGTAGAAGCAGCATATGCAGCTGACGAATTGGTTAAAGGACCTAAAGTTGCATCTTACAAAGTAATCGACTCCAAAAACGTTGAATTCACAATGACTGACAAAGAAGTTGTGAAAGTTACTTTGGAAAAAGCATTGGAAGCTAACAAAGAAACTGAAGTTAAATTCCAATACAAAGGCAAAGACGTAACTGCTAAAGTTACTTACGCTATCACAGCAGCTCAAAAAATCGAGTCTGTTACATCTGAAAACTTGAAAGAAGTAGTTGTTAAATTCGACGGTTCTGTTGATAAGAAATCCGCTGAAAAAGAAGACAACTACGAAGTTAAAGATGCTAAAATTGACAGTGTAAAATTGCTTGACAAGAACACTGTATACATTCTTCTTAAGGAAGAAGATTCTTCCACAATGAAGAACCAAAAAGAAATCGAGTTGAAAGTTAAAGGCGTTCAAAACGAAGATAAGTCCAAAACTTTCGATCAAAAAGTGAAATTCACGCCAATCGACGTGAAAACTCCTGAAGTTAAAGAAGTTGTAGGCTTGGGTACAAAAGCATTCAAAGTTGTGTTCTCTGAGCCTGTGAAGAGAACTGGTGTATTCACTACAAGCAACTATAAAGTTGACGGCAAAACAGTTAGTGCATCCGTTAAGTATGTTTATCCAAACATCGCAATCGTAACCACTGATCTGCCTGTTGGTGAGCACAAAGTAACTGTCAGCAATGTTGAAGACTTCTCTGGTCTGAAAATTGCTCCAATTGAAAAAACATTTACAATTGCTGAAGATACTACTGCTCCAGAAGTTGTATCTGCAACAGCAAAAGATCCAATGGAATTGGAAATCGTATTTAACGAAACTGTTAAATCGATCGGAAAAATCTACCATGGAAACTCTAGCAACACGGGTGAGGTAGAGATTAAAGACAACGTTGTGACTGTGAAATTCGAAAAATCCAAGGCATTGTACTTGGGCGAAAACACAGTTCACATTGAAGGTGTAACGGATTACAGCGATAACAAATCTAATCGTGAAGTTAAAGTTAACCCTTCTTTGGATGCTGAACGTCCAGAAGTAACAAAAGTTGAATTGAAAAACAATGATCACCAGATCATTTTGACATTCAACAAAGAGTTGGATGCGTCTTCCGCAACTAACCGCGATAACTTTATCTTGAAGGATAAAGATGGTAAATTCTTCAAGCATGATTCTGTCAACAAAGCTGACGGTAAAATCTTGACAACACCAACTTACAAAAAAGACAAGAAAACCGTTACTATCGAGTTGCTCAAACCTTTGGATGAGGGTGACTACATCTTAGAAGTGAATGGTATCAAAGACAACGCATATGTTAGCAACACAATGCTTCCATTCTCTAAGAAGATCACTGCTGATGCAAAAGCTGGTTCTGCTCGTGCATGGACTTCCTACGACGGTAACCAAGACTACATCTACATCCAATTCCCTAAAGCGGTGAAAACGGATGGAGAAGGCGATGCAACTGTTAAAGCGAAGTACACAGTATTCGGTAAAACTCTGAATGATGATTATGAGACTCCAGTACTTGTACAACCAGATACAATTCGTATCGATGCTAAACGTGGTACTTTCTTGACAACAGAGGGTAAAGTTAAGCTTCCATATACACCAGCTGTTGTAGTTAACTTGGTAAAAGACATCGATGGCGACTATTTCGAAGTTGGCGAAAGCTACAAAGTTGTAATTAATGAACTTGGCGAGGCTAAGGTAACATATGCTGAAAAAGCTACTGTTTCCGATCGCAATGAGTTGAAAGTGAAATTGACTGGTAAGTTGAATAGTGTCGATGTTTCTGACTTCAAAGTTACTACTGAAGATGGAACTAAAGTCCCTAACAGCTACCAACAGGATGGAAATACGTTGACATTGAAATTCAATGATAACAACAAACTTCCAGCAGACCTGTTCGGTGCTAAATTGGTAGTAGTAAATGATAACTCCACAGATACATTCGGAAATCGTATTCAGAAATTCACTGCTGATGTAACAGGCGAAATCAGACCTGAAGCAACTGATGTTACAGTTAAATCTGTAACTGGTGCTACTTACTTAGAAGCAGAAGTTTCTGTGAACGCTATTGTTTACAGCAATTTTGACGCTAACACGTTCAAAAACTTCTTCAGTGTAGAAGTTAATGGAAAATCTGCAGAGGTTACTCAAATCGTTGCAGCTAAAGCAGGAGACAAAACGCAAAAAACATTCAAGATTGTCTTCAACCTTCCTAAAGATGTAACTGAAGTTAAGTCTGACACTACATTCCGTGTTGAGCTTAAAGAACAGGGTACTACAGTAATTCAAGACAGACAAGGTAATGCTATTAAAGACTTTTACCTTCCTGGATACTTCGTTAAGTAATTATTAAAAAGAAAGCCCCTTACAGGGGCTTTCTTTTTTGTTTATAAATACTAAGTTCTAATGATTGAAATAGTAATATCGTTTCCTTACAACAATGTAACCCTCAAACTTATTTCAAAACCGCAACCAACTCCTATCTATTCGCGTTATAATACATATAAGAGAATGAACAAATAGGAGGAACTAGATTGAAAAGAACAACGGCCATTGCGACGATGCTATCCCTGTCACTCGTACTCGGTACTTTTTCAATAACATTTACGACTGCACACGCTGCAAATAATCCAGCCAGCAATAAACAGCAAACTGCAAATAAACAACAAACAAAAGTTGTTAAACCAGCCCCAGTACATACCCTGAATGAACTAAAGCCAATTCGCCTAACAGCAAAGAGTTCTGTTAAGCTGACAGATGTTAATCTCAATAAGCAGGATGATGGAACTATTCTGACTTATACACTTACTTATTACAATAATGAGCAGCGGAGCATCCCACTCATTGATTATTGGACAAAGGTTCGAACGAAAAGTGGAACAGTATACTCAAGTAACTTGACAACTAAGGACAAAGAAAAAAAGAATGTACCGGCTCTTTCACAAATGAACGTCACATACTATACGAAGATTGCAAAACACTTAACAGTTAATGACCTGAATTTTGACATTTTAAAATGGGATTTTAGCAAAACAAATTTTGAAAATAGGTTAGGATCATTTACTATTCCGACTTGGATGATGACATCTACATTAGCTGGAAAAGCAAGTACAGTTCGGATGAATGATATTCCAATCAAAACAAGCATTGATGGTGTTATTGTATTTCCTTCGGGAGATTCCAATTATGTGAATGTTGCCGTCAACGTTGAAAATGCTGGTTTTAAACCATTGGAGAATCCTACTTATAAGTATGTGCTGAAAACTGCAAGTGGCAGTAATTATCCACTTGTTCCAGATAACATAAGTAAGGAATACAAGCTTCAGCCAAGTGAGAAAAAGACGTTAAACTTTATGACTGCAGTTCCGAAAAACATTATCCTTAATAAATTGGAGATGCAAGTATTAGCTGAAGATGAAACATTAAAAGTGAACTTACCGATTGCAACATTAGCTTTACCGCAATCAAACGCTGGAAATTCTAGCGTTGCACCATACAAGGAGAAAGTTATTAAAATAAATGATTCAAAAGTAAGTACAAAAGTAGTCACAGGTTGGTCCAATCAAAGCTTTGACCAAAATGAAATTACATTGACATTCCAATTTGAAAACCTGACGAATAGCCCTGTTAGCATACCTAAATACGAATTTGCAATTAACGGCCCTAATGGACTGTCTGTTCCGATTCAAACGAAATCGCTAGAAAATCTTACTCTAAAACCCTTGGAAAAACGTCCAGTTACCTTAACAGCTAATGTGAAATATGACATAGATGTTGCTAAACTTAAGCTGCAAATGAATAGACCTTCTGATCCTGAGCAAAAGGATACACCAAAGGATACAAAATTTAAATACCCAGAAGGTATTTATGGATTGCCTGAACTCCAGTCAATGAAAAATCAGACAGGAGTCGAATACAATGTTCAGCATAGTAAAGGTAATTTGGGAGTAACAATTGAATCGATGCAACGGCTCCCATGGGTAGATGGGGATATCCTGTCGGCCAAAATGAAAATCAAAAACAAAGAGTTTAAAACAATTCAATTGCCTGCTCTTGAAGGTGTATATAAATTAGATACAGCTGATATTACGGGTAAAACACAAGTTGTAAGCTCAAATGGTGCACTCATTATTGGACCAAAAGAAGATGTAGATGTATACATTGTTACAAAACTTCCTAGTTATTTAGATTTCTCACAAATTCAAGTGGCTCTAATGGAGAAATTAGGGGAGTCAGATCTGTCGCCAATGATCCAATTCACAAATAGTGGGAAGTTAACCGAATTGCCAGAGGTTAAATATGGGTCAATTCATAGTTTGAAAACACAAGGTCGTAAAGCAGATATTACAGCACTAAACAGCAAAGTATATCCAGGTGCTGCAAATCAAGTTATTTACACCGATCTAACTATGAAGAGCCTGGAAGAACGCCAATCTATCTTATCACAAATGGTTGGATATTATCGTACAGACGATGGGCGTTACTACAAGGCAAATATTACACAAGTTCAAGGGCCTACTAACCCGCAAGGACAAAATATACTGACTGCTTGGGCTAAGGTTCCAAGTACGATTGATCCTAAAAAGTTGCAATTTGTTATCGGTGAAGGAATTACCGAGAATAAACTGACCGCACCAAAGGGAGAATCTGATGGCTACGTCAACGCAGTAGCAATGAATTTGGATATTGCCCAGCCTTCTTTCAAACGCGACTTTAGAGATCTTGATTTCTTCCCATATAAGTTGTCGATTAATAACTTTACTGCAACTGCGAACAAATCTTCGAATTTGTCCATTGAGTTCACTTATGATTTAATTAGACAGCAAGATTACAATATTGGAGAGTACGAACATAAGTTAATTATTGAAATTACAGATACCAGTGGACGTAAATTCGAAAAAGCACTTGAAATTGGCAAGAAAGATTTAGAAGAAGCGAAAAGCAAATCATTTTCAACTTCTATTTCGGATACATTCTTTGAACAAGTTGAAAATGGAGCCTTCCAAGTATCGCTTTACGATTCATTCCAAGACGAAAGAATCAAAATCGCTAGTTATGGAAGCAGATATAATATCAAAAACTTGAAAACTGGTGACTAATAGAAAACTAGAAAAATCCCCTCTTAAATGAGGGGATTTTCGCTAATAGGAGTCAGGAGGAAAAAATGAACAAATTAACGAAGATTATCTTATCAACGGCATTAATAACTAGCGGAGTTATAGCAGGTTCTATTTTGGGTGTGAACGTATTCGCAGCAGATACGACGCCAGGGACGTCTTCCGATCCACTTGTAACGAAGAGTTATGTGGATCAGCAAGTAAAATCCCTTATTCAAGCTGAATTGAAGAAAGGCAATACAGGAAACGACACTGCAAACAAGGACAAAGATAACGCGAAGAAGGATCAGGCTGATACCGACACAACGAGCAATACGGAACTTAAAGTCGTAACGGTTAAAAGTGGCCAGAAGCTTGTTGCCAAAGCCGGAACTGAGGTCATTGTCCGCAACGGAAAAGCAGTCATTACAAGCCCGGATGAGAATGGAGTGCCGGATGTAACGGCAGGCACAGATATCAAGAGTGGACAAGCGGTTGCGACGAACCACTTGCTGTTGTTCCCTCGTGATGGACGTGGTGTGATGCCAGATCCACAGCAGGAAAATGGACTGATTATTATGGTTCGAGGTGGTTATTCAGTAGTACAAAAGGCAGAGTAATTAACATGAGCTGGCAGGGCGGGTAACATTTCCTGCGGGTGTATCTTTCCGAAATAGGCACAATAATTATCACCGACGCATATATAATGAGGGAGGATATTACCGTGAGCAAAAAAACGTTAGTGCCAGCCAGCAGAGACGCCCTGCACCGTATGAAATATGAGATTGCAGCCGAGTTCGGACTTCCGGTTTCTCATCACGGAGCGCATATTGGAATGGATACAGAGTTCGCTTCCGAACTCGGCAGCGTTCCGGTTCAACATACGACTAGTCATGCAGATTGGGGTACCTTATCTTCGCGGGATGCTGGTTCGGTAGGCGGCGAAATAACAAAACGTCTCATTGCCACCGCATTGCAGCAAAAATAGGTAATCCAACTTTTGACGCTTTCATTGACAGGACCGGACAAATACAGTAATATGATTTTTCGAAGGCTGCTATAACAACCTTTTCCATTCGGGAAAGGTTCATTTTTTGTTTAGGCTGCTCATGGGAGAGCCATATTATAGGTTAGGAGGTCGAGTCCTATGTCATTGAAAGGACGCCACTTGTTTACGTCCGAGTCCGTTACTGAAGGACACCCGGATAAAATATGCGACCAGATTTCGGACGCGGTATTGGACGCCTTTTTGGCGAACGACCCGAATGCTCGGGTTGCATGTGAAGTATCCGTAGCCACGGGATTAGTTCTCGTCATAGGAGAAATCAGCACAAAGGCAGATTATGTTGACATTCCATCTATCGTACGCAACACGATCAAGGATATCGGGTATACGCGCGCGAAGTATGGTTTTGATTATAATACCTGTGCAGTATTGACCTCGCTTAACGAACAATCTCCAGACATCGCTCAGGGGGTTAACGCCGGCATTGAAACACGTACTGAAGATGCCAAGCAAGAAACCGAGAATATCGGTGCAGGCGACCAAGGCTTGATGTTCGGCTTTGCAACAAACGAAACACCAGAACTCATGCCGCTTCCGATCGCATTGTCACACCGTATTGCTCGTCGTTTGTCCGAAGTACGCAAAGACGGCACACTGCCTTACCTTCGTCCAGACGGTAAGACACAAGTGACGATTGAATATGATGGAGATAAGCCAGTTCGTGTAGATACGATTGTCGTGTCGACACAGCATGCGGAAGATACAACATTGGAGCAAATCCAACGTGATATCAGAGAGCTGGTTATTACTCCGGTCGTTCCTAGTGAATGGCTTGATGATAAGACGAAGTACTACATTAACCCAACTGGCCGCTTCGTAATCGGTGGACCACAAGGTGATGCAGGCTTGACTGGCCGTAAAATCATCGTGGATACGTACGGCGGATATGCACGCCATGGCGGCGGAGCGTTCTCCGGTAAGGATCCAACGAAGGTTGACCGTTCTGCTGCTTATGCAGCGCGCTATGTTGCGAAGAATATCGTAGCAGCTGGCTTGGCTGACAAATGTGAGATCCAATTAGCTTATGCCATTGGTGTAGCTACTCCAGTATCCATTAACGTTGATACTTACGGAACAGGCAAAGTGAATGAAGAGAAGATTGTTGAACTGATTCAATCTCATTTTGATCTTCGTCCTGCAGGGATTATTAAAATGCTTGACCTGCGCAAACCAATCTACAAGCAGACTGCTGCTTACGGACACTTTGGTCGTACAGATTTGGATTTGCCTTGGGAACGTACAGACAAAGCAGATGCTCTGCGTGAGCAAGCGGGTTTGTAATCTAACCCTTTATTATTTCAGCGCTTATACAAGACCTCTTTCTGGGCTTTAGGCTTAGGAGGAGGTCTTTTTTGCGTGCCGGCGGTGATGAATCTAAACTATTTCCTCCTTTTTACCGACAAATAGAGTACAACTGTCTTCGGAATGAAAGGAGCATATAGAATGAAGAAATGGATTGCGGCTACAATGGCCTTTGTCCTTTTTTTAGGAGTGTTCGGATGGGGAGGAGTGCCCGAAGTGCACGCAGCTACCCCTCCTGCGATAGTCAGCTCATTGCCAGCTAACGGTGCGCAGGAAGTCTCGATCAATCCATCAAGCATACAATTTACGTTCAACGAAAAAGTATCCATGACGAATGGGTACATTACGGTAACGAACGAAAAAACAGGAGCACAGCAGCGCTTTGCTGAAACAAGTGCGAATGGAGTCGGAAAAATAGCAACAACTGATAACGTAACATTCCAACTGGAGGGGCTGCAGCCTTTTGAAGCAGGAACAAGATATGTTGTCAAAGTTGATGGAAAGCTCTTTTTGGGCGAAGCCTCTAAAGAACTGTCTACACCTGCAGAATGGGTATTTTCTATTAAATCCCAGCAAGAAGCGGCATCCTTCTCGCCACAAGGCCAAGGAATTGCTTTGCCTGCGGATGCACAAATTACGTTTAACCGTCCTGTCCAAGCGGGCCAAGGCAGCATCAAGATCAATAAGTTCAGTGACAACAGTGTCGTGAAGACAATCGCTGCGAAGGATTTCGTAGTGAATGGACTTACTGCAACGGCGAAATTGGATGGATTAGAAGCCGGAACAGCGTACTATGTCACGATGGATGCAGGCGCCTTTTTGGATTTGGATGACGGGACTCCCGTAGCAGGCTTCTCAGGCAAGACGTACTGGAACTTTACAACGACGCCTGGTGTTGATACGAATCCACCGAAAATAACAAAGCGCTCGCTGGATGGGACAGCTGTCCTCCCACAGACACGCTTGGAACTTACATTCGATAAGTCGGTCTATCAAGTGACAGGCAATATTGTGATTAGATCAGATGGACGCCAAGATATTGTGCTCCCTGTTACCTCAGCAATAATGGGAGGCGGCTCTGCGGTTATTCAGTCCACGAATGTTCTTACTTTGGAACCCAATCGTACATATGTAGTTTCCATACCGAAGGGAGCATTCCGTGATGCTGCTGGAAACTTGATGGAGGCTGTGGAATGGACGTTCCGAACGCAATCAACGGATACAACCGCACCTACGATTGTCAGCTTCGATCCTTCGTCAGGCAGTGTGTCTGTACCGGCGAACAAGACGTTAATTATTACCTTCAGTAAACCGATCGTGTATACGGGCAAAGGCGTGGATTTGCGGCGAAAATCCTATTCCTATTCAGAATCAGCCAGTGTAAACGTACGCAATTCGAAGGAGCTGTGGATTTACCCTGCCTCTAATTTGCAGGAAAATACCGTGTATACGGTTAGCATTGCAAGGGGAGCCGTTAAGGATGCAGCCGGCAATGAATTTGCAGGTTTGTCTGAATGGGCATTTTCTACGGCAATTACAGATCGGAATCCACCAACAGTAGAAGATGTGACAATGTACAACAACTCGTTAATTCAAATTCGATATAACAAGACGCTGGATAGCAACGCGAATCCGCCTTCCAACGAATTCACCGTACTAGTGAATAACGAAGGGCGGCGTGTCAGCAGCGCGTATACATCTAGCAATTATGTCTATGTGTCACTGGAGAGCGGCGTTGCAGTAGGTCAAGACGTCAAGATTAGCTATGCGGCACGCTTCCGCATGGTGCGTGATACGGTAGGCAATGTAGCTTCCAGCTTTAGCTCCCGTGCCGTTGAGAATAAGGTAGATACGACGCTGACGAAGCTGCGTGATGGGTATATTTCCGGTTCTACTTTATATTTATATTTTACAGATTCTCTGAAAAGCGTTTCTTCCTATGCAGACGGTCAATTTACCGTCACATACAATGATTCCACTGTAGGAATTGATAAACTATCGCATAACAGCAGCTCGTCTACCGTGACCTTGTCATTAAACCGTTCTGTATCGAACGGAGATGTTGTCAAGGTCAGCTACACGCCAGGTAATTATCCACTAGAGGATACCCGTGGCAGTAAAGTAGGAACGATCGATGAGTTTTTCGTTCGGAACAGCTATGACAACAAGCCGCCGGAACTGAAAGAGGTAACGGTGCTTGGAACAAAGATGATTCTGAAGTACAACAAACCGATGGATAAGAACAACATTCCAATGAAAAACCAATTCTCTGTACTCGTGAATGAGAAGGCACGTTACGTCACGAAAGTTGAGATTAAGGAAAATCGGGTGGAACTGACCCTACAATCGGCGGTATCGAAAACAGATAATGTAACCGTATCGTATGTGAGAGGGAATCCGCCGCTGCGCGATTGGAATTACAACTATGCTTCCAACTTGAACCTTGTATCTGCTTCGAATTCGACAGATAGTGAAGCTGCGACTGTCCAATCGGTAACCTGGAAGTCCCCTTCGATAATCTTGACGTTTAACAAACGACTTGAATCGATGTCGGCGTCCTATTATCCGCAGTTTCTGGTCACTTCAGGCAATCAGGCGATGAGTATTAAACAAGTAACAGTCAGCGGAACGCAGGTGACGATCGAGTTAACGTACCCTCCGACAGATGGAAGCAACTTAAGTGTAACTTACAATACAGGTTCCAAAGCACTTCAATCAGAGGCAGGAATCGAAATCAAGACATTCTCCAACTTGAAAGTAGGGGCAACGGGTACAGGCACAGGTGGAACAACGACCGGGTCGCTGGATAGCTATTTTGTGAAAAGTGACAAAGATAGCTCCTTCGGAGACTATGCGTATGTCCTGCTTCAGAATACAGCTCAAATTACCACTGACCGGACAAGCAGCGGAGCAACGGTCAATCGTTATACGCTTGATACTACTAAAGTGAAGACGGCATTTGAGTTTGCTGGCCAATCTTTGGATTCGGATAAGCAGCTTCGATTCGAAGTGCCATCCACAGAAGCGGGCGCGCGGGTCGTGGTACCGTTAGCCGCCTTTGAAAAGGCATATTCGCGAACCGATGCGATCTGGTTTACCGTGAAGTATAAGGAAGCTGTATACGGAATATCGCTTAATCGCGATACGATGAGCAAGATCATCCAAAGAACGCAAGGATCAATGACAAATTCTTCGCTTCTCTTTGAAATCGATCCGGTCAATGAAACAGCTACGATTACGAATGAGCTTGCAAGTGTAGAGGCAACAGCAATGGTGAAGGCTTATCAATTCTCGCTGTTCAATGTAGTTAACAATGGTGCGGGTAGCGCGTTGAATATTGATACCGTTGTAAAAATGAAGTCTTCCCAGTCAGTAACTGCCGGCCGGGCAGCATTAGTAGAGTGGATGAAGAATTTCTCGAAATTAGGATACTTGCCAACCAAGGTGTCTCGTGCAGGATTAGATACAGTAGCCATTACGAATATGGTGGGAACAAAGATTATTCTCTTTACGGTGGGGAAACAATCCTTCATCGATTTACAGGGGCATTGGGCACAAGGGGATGTGACTGCCCTCGTATCCAAAATGATTATGAGCGGACGCAGCACAACTAAGTTCGAGCCGAACAAGCCGATTACGCGCGAGGAGTTCGCTGTCTCGATTTCCCGAGCGCTAGGACTTGAACCAGATAGTGAAGCTGTCAAGCGTTTCCGCGATGTGAATCAAGGAGATATGACTGGAGCCTACATTGGTGCGGCTATCCGTGCAGGTGTAATTACGGGCTTCCCAGATGGAACATTCAAGCCGAAGCAATTTGTGACACGCGAGCAGATTACACTTATGATGGTTCGTGCTGCACAAGCAGCAGGATATCGCATGTCCGCTGCATCGACAGATGTGCTGAAGTCATTCAAGGACTATAAGGAATTTACCCGTGCAGGTGCAACAATCGTGGCACAGGCCGTACAGGATGGGCTTATTCAAGGAGTTAGCACCACTCAATTCCAGCCTAAAGGTTCGGCAACTCGCGCGCAGGCAGCCATTCTATTAGTTCGATTATTGAAAAAGGTAGATTATATAACATTGGATTAATAATAAATAACGAGAAGGAAGCTCTGTCTACTAACGGCGAATAGCCCGGAAGGCAGGGCTTCTTTTTGTTTTCATCCTGGCTTCGCTCAGGCATTATATCGTAAAATCCACCAAATACGTTACAAAATCGCAACTTTTTGTCGATTTTGGTAGTCTATATAATAGTAGAGTTGACACGCGAACATATTGACATTTATACATAATAGGACGAAATGGGAGAGAGAAGACATATGGGCAAATCAAATCAACCTGTCCTCCACACTCACACAAGACGGATGGGGACAAAGGCTGCGGCAGTCGTGCTATCCGGCGCACTGTTCATTCATCCTGCATTTGGATGGGGAAACTATGTTTATGCGGATGCACCGGTAGAATCGACTAGTGGGAATACGCATGCACCATTGAATTCATTGCAAAAGCTCAGCGAAGAGATACTTACCTCAGGTGCTAGATTGGTTACCTATCAATACGCGTTGCAGCGGGGCACGAAAACGTATAAGACTCGAATGAATGTGATTGAGGCCGACTTAAGCAATCCCTATATTAAACTGGATGTCATGACAGGGAAGGACGGCAAGACAGCTACCGGGAACCCAGTCACGAAGATGACGAAGGAAACCGGGGCAGTCGCTGGTGTAAACGGGGACTATTGGATGATGGGCTCCGACCAAGTTCCAATGGGAGGCTCCATTTCAAAGGGAGAGATGATTACAAGCCCTGCGGAACTTACAGGCATGTATGCCTTTGCCGTAACGAAGAGTGGTACGCCTACCATCGATCAATATCGCTTCACAGGAAATGTGGCCTTGGCGGATGGCCAAACGTTCCCGCTGTCAGGTATCAATAAGATGAAGTACGATAAAGAGCCTGGGAAGCAGCATAGCCATATAAATGCTATGTATGTCTACACAAGTACTTGGAAAGGAATGAAGCGGCCGAATGACACGACGACAACTCCTACAGAAGTGCTTGTACGCAATGGGGTCGTAGAGCAAATCTCCGATATGGGTGCGCTACCAATGGAAGTTCCTGAGGATGGCGTTATTTTGCGTGGACACGGGCAGGCTGCGGAATTCATGCGTCGTACCATGCAGGTAGGTACATCTCTCAAGATTGATTACAAACTGTTGTCTCAGTCGACAGGCCAATCCGTAGATCCATCCTCTTTCCAAATGATGATAAGCGGTCATACGCTGCTCGTTGAGAACGGCAAGGCATCCAGCTTCACTCGTGATACGAGCGGCATTAGCGGCAGTGGTGTAACGGCTCGTACAGCGGTTGGTTACTCAAAGGATGGACGTTATGCCTACATCGTAACGGCTGAATCGAACAGTGTAAGCTCGGGCTTTACATTGAAGGAATTCCAGCAGGCACTCGTGCAGGCTGGTATCTGGAAAGCGGTGAACTTGGACGGCGGTGGCTCCACAACAATGACGAATCGGCCATTAGGCGAATTCGATACGAAGCTAACGCATGAAACCAAAGAAGGTGGCAACAATGTTCGTTCTGTTGTCAACGGTCTCGGCGTGTTCACGACAGCTCCAGAAGGTAAAGTGAAGGGCATGACCCTGAGTGGAGAAAAAACGCTGTTTATCGGGCAGCGTGCAACCTACAGCATGAAGGCCTATGATGAGCATTACAATCCGGTAGATGCTTCTAACTTGGATGTGAAATGGAGCTCTGCAGACGGCAAGATAAAGTGGGATAAGGATGCCTTCGTCGCTCAATCCTCAGGCAAGGCTACTATTGTAGCTACGTCCGGAGGAGCGAAAACGACTGCAGAGGTAACGATCATCGGAGCGAAGGACTTATCGAGTCTGCAAATCGCTACCGGCTCAGCTCCACTAAGTGCCGGCGCGAGTGTTCCAGTGCCAGTGAAGGCTACCTTGCTGAATGGCAATCAGACGATAGTACCTGTATCTGCTGTGAAGTGGGAGATTCGCGGCTTCAACGGTAAGGTTGAGGATGGCGTGCTTAAAGTGAATTCGGTTCCAGAAGGATCAAAGATTGGCTATGCCATTGCAAGCTATGATGGCTTGAGAACAATGATTCCTCTGACACTTGGATCGGAGAAATTAATAGAGAATTTCAATCAAACAAATATGAGTATCTCCTTCTCTGGATTGCCGAAGGGCAGCACGAAGGGACAAGTCAGCATCGAAGGCGGATTTGGCGGCCACGGTGCGAATGACAAAGTATTGAAGCTGTCCTATGATATGAATGCAGGCGGTAGCGCTGATAAGTTTGCCTATGCAGAATTGAATGGTTCTACAGGCATGGAACTTCCTAATGGCACTAGCGGTTTGAAGTTCGACGTCTATGGAGACAAGAGCTTTACCAATTTGCGACTAGAGATCCATGATGCCAACAAGAAAGCTCACTATGTAAATGTAGCAGAATCGATTAATTGGGAAGGTTGGAAGACAGTAGAGGTTGATCTATCGTCACTGGGTATTTCTTATCCAGCTAAGCTGAAACGATTATATTTGGTCAACTTCAAGGAAGATCAGGACGAACGTGCAACAGAAGGAACAGTGGCGTTTGATAACTTGATCGCACAGCTTCCCGCTGGTTCATCGGATATTTTCCCTACAGCTACAATGAATTTGACTGTGAACAGCAAGTCTTCCAAGGTGAACGGCGCTGTGAAGAAGCTGGACGTGGCACCAATCGTGTTGAATGGTTCTACCTACGTTCCGGTACGAGTTGTGCTTGATGCATTTGGGGGCGAAGCACTCTGGAATGGTCCAGCGCAGACGGTTACGATTATGCGCGGCGAACGTTTCCTTGAAATGATCGTGAACCAAAAAGGATTCGTCCGCAACGGCTCTCGACTTGCATCGGATGTCGCACCTATTATTCGACAAGGACGGACTTTAGTCCCGCTTCGCTTCGTATCGGAACAATTAGGCCTAACTGTAAAATGGGAGCAAAATACGAAGTCCATTACTATCCATTGATGTGGTATCATTAAGGATGAAATTCCATTCATCCTTTTATGAACGAGGAGACCGAACGTTAGTGGATAATCAAGTCGATGTCATTGATCGCGTCATTAAGAACGCCATCAAAGTGATGGAAGAGAGCAAATATCAGATTTACGAAATATTGGATTCGTCTCGGAATGAAGCGATTGCTATGAACGCAGAACTGCAGATGGTTATGGATCAGACTGCTGAAATTTGTGATAAGGTGGACGAGCTGGAGCGGAACTATCGTCTGGCTCGTCTGCGTTTGACAGATGTGAGCCGTGATTTTGTCCGGTATACCGAGGAAGATATCAAGCAGGCCTATGAAAAGGCGACGCAGATGCAGCTTGAGCTGATGATGTATCGGGAGAAGGAAGGTTACTTGAAGACACGGCGGGATGATATTCAGAAACGATTGCGCGCGATTGAGGGTTCTGTGGAACGAGCAGAGACAATTGGCTCTCAGATGAGCGTTGCGCTTGAATATTTATCCGGTGATTTGAGTCAGGTAACACGTATTTTGGAATCCGCCAAAACTCGGCAGCTGCTCGGATTGAAGATCATTCTGGCACAGGAAGAAGAGCGGAAGCGGATCGCACGTGAAATTCATGACGGCCCCGCGCAATCCCTTGCTAATCTAGTGCTTAGGACGGAAATTGTAGAAAGAATGCTAAATAAGCAGGAATTTGAAATGGTGCAGAACGAAATAGTAGATTTAAAATCGCAGGTTCGTTTCGGCTTAGAAGAGATCCGTAAGGTGATCTTTAATTTACGTCCAATGGCATTGGACGATTTAGGGCTTGTACCGACTCTGCGCAAATTTATACATGACTATGAAGACAAGCACAGAATTAAGACTTCATTCGAGGTTAGAGGGCTGGAACGCCGGCTGCGCTCTGCGATGGAAGCAGCTATTTACCGATTGGTTCAGGAGGCCTTCACCAATGCAGCGAAGCATGCACATCCTTCTTACGTTACATGTGAATTGACGTATGATGAAGAGGAAGTACGCGTGATCGTTCGCGACAATGGCTTTGGTTTCAAGGTAGAGTCCCTGGAAGAAAAATCGAAAGAGCACGCTCATTTTGGCCTGCTGGGCATGCAGGAGCGGGTGGAGCTGCTCGAAGGCCGTATGGAAATTCATTCGGCGGAGAACCGTGGAACTCGCATCGTGATACAAATTCCGACGAATGTGGAGAAGAGAGAGGAGTAAGCAACCTTATGGAGAATCGTAAGAAGGACATAGAAACAATAAAAGTACTCCTTGCTGACGATCACCAGCTCTTTCGCGAGGGCTTGAAGCGTATATTGAATATGGAGGACGATCTGGAGGTCATTGGCGAATGCGGCGATGGCATTCAGGTGCTTGAATTTTGTAATAAGGAAGTGCCGGACGTTGTTCTGATGGATATTAATATGCCAATTGAGAATGGCGTGATCGCCACAGAACGATTGCGTGATATTTTTCCGGATGTAAAGGTACTCATCCTTTCGATACACGACGATGAGAGCTACGTATTTGAAACGCTGCGCAAAGGAGCTTCTGGCTACTTGTTGAAAGACATGGAAGCTGAGTCTTTAATTAATGCTATTCGTTCGGTTGTAACAGGGTACGCTTACATCCATCCAAAGGTAACGGGCAAGCTTATTCAGCAGCTTCGACGGATGACACTGCTTGACGGCAACGGAATCGTGAGCAGTCAATCGAGAGATGCAGGCGTGAAGTTCATTGCTGCGGAAGATAATCCACTGACAAGACGTGAAGCTGAAGTACTTCGCTTGATGGCGGAAGGCAAGAGCAACAAGATGATTGGCGAATTCTTATTTATTAGTGAGAAGACCGTTAAGAATCATGTCAGCAGCATTCTGCAGAAAATGGAGGTCGATGATCGGACGCAAGCGGTCATCAATTCCATTAAGAATGGTTGGGTAACTTTATAGCGCATTGTCCCTAGAACTGAATCACATGGTTAGCCGGCGCTTGTCCGTCACCCCGGCATCTATTGCGGCATACACTTGGTAGTAAGGAGGTGGCCGCATGATCGCAATGCTATGTTGGATTGTGGGATGCTTCGGACTCGCGATAGCGGCTGTTCATCTGGCTCATCAATGGAAGCAGCTCGTACGTGGCGCTAGACCTGCGCCTTGGATGCATGTCGTGCTTGTGACGGAAAATGATGAACGCCATATCGAGTGGGTGATTCGTGCGTATAGTTGGTTTGCTTGGCTGAAAGGACGCAAGCTGCATTTCACATTTGTCGATAGCGGTTCTACGGATGCTACGTTTCCAATTGCTTCACGTGTAATGAGCGGCTACGATATGAGCTGGAACTTGCTTGTGATTCAAAGGAATGAGCTTGAGGCAACACTGCAAGGATTGAAGCAGCAAGCAGCGGCAGAGACATTGATTGTAATTGAGCCACGGAGTACAGAGGATTGGCGGAAAATTCCTTTTAAGGCTCGCAGTGCCTTGTAAGCGGTGTTGTTCGGAGAGATATGGAATATCGAATCGAACAATACTATAAATACCGTTATATTTGGTAAGTTTACTGAAGTTTAGGGTTGTCAGAATCCGTCGATTCGTATACAATTTTATACAAATACGATAAGGCGCTGGGCATGAAGCACATGCCACCCGATTCCACGGGTGGGGTGTGCTTTTTTGCGTAATTTGAGCAGATGCGCATCCAGATATCAAGCAGCAAGCATGCTCCGGTGAGCCGTATGGCGAAGGAGAGGGAATAGTCATGCAAGTAAGAATTTATGCCGTGCGCACGGAGTACGGATGGCACTCAGGCATCACTGTAGATTGGCGTGTTGATGTACGCTTTTGGTTAGCAGGGGAAGGGAGTCTGTCCCGTGGGTCGAAACTCGTTGTTTTGCACCAGCAGCTGCCGATTCAAGTTGGCATCGCTGTACTGGAACATTTCATGCCAAGCGAAGCTATGGAGCGTTGGGGAGAGCAGGGCTGGGTTCGTTATTTTGCTGATATTCTTTCCCCGTGTGTGGAGGTGCTTGAAGAAGAAGCTAAGCGGAGGCTGATGCAGGAGCATCTAGCTGTTGCGATTATCGAAGCGCCATATTCGGAGCCGACCTCCAAGCTGTTCGTCATGGAGAAGCAGAAGCCTATGTATCGGGTCGCAGAACAATCCATAGCCTATGCAACAACACAATGGGATACGGATCAATCTGGGCTGCCTGCTTCTTTCCTTGGGGAAGGTGTTCTTCAGGCAGAAGTGTGGTCCGCAATGCATGCTGATGCCTATCGTGTTGCCTACGAGATTCGTGGTCGATTGCTTCTGGAGGAAGAATTGATTCAATTGCTGCGCGATGCAGGGGCGGAACATTTAATTGCGAGCAGATATTCGCTTATCCAGTGGGGCTGGCTGCATGGCTGGCTGGAGCTTAGGGCAGGAATGTCATTAACACGCCTGGATGACGTCGGTAAATTGCCTAATGCTAGCCGTATTTCACAGCTGAAACGAGTCATGCGATCCCTCTATAAAGCCTCGGTTACGATTTGCTGCGGACGCTGTGGGAGTTCAGAGGGCTTAAGTAGCTCATCCTGCTCGACTTGCCATTCTGTACAATGCTGGACTTGTACACAATGCTTGAATGTGGGGCGCTGCCGGTCTTGTGCTATTTTGATTGCTGGCAAGCTGTATCGAGGTGACGACAGTGCCGCAGCGCTTATTTCGAATCGGGAGGAGCAGTTAGAGAAGTGGGGGCTTGCTCCAGCACAGTTAGAGGCAAGTAGACGAGCATTAGATTATATTGATGGAGTTCGTGCGAAGAACCAAGATGCTAGGCAAACTGAGATGAATACATTTGGACGTAGAAGTACGGTACAGGGAACAAGGAGGAATTTGCGCAAGGGGGCCTTTTTATTATGGGCCGTAACTGGGGCCGGAAAGACGGAGATGATTTTTCCGCTCGTGGAGGACACGCTGCTGCATGGTGGGCGTGTATTGATTGCCACACCGCGACGTGATGTTGTACTGGAATTGAAGCCTAGGATAGAGAAGGCGTTTCCTGCACAGAAGGTCGTTACGTTGTATGGAGGTAGCCCGGAACGGTGGCGAGATGGAGATATTACTATCGCGACCACCCATCAACTGATTCGTTTCGAGGAGGCCTTCGAATTAGCTATTATCGATGAGCTGGATGCATTCCCTTATCATAATGATCCTATGCTGCAGCGTACAGCAGAACGTGCTTGTATGCCCGGGGGTGTGTTCGTTTATTTATCCGCGACACCGCCAGAGGCGATGCAGCAGGATGTTCGAAGGGGCAAGCTCTCTCATGCGAGGGTGCCTGTGCGTTTCCATCGTCATCCACTTCCTATCCCGATGAGAATCACAATGCCTTCGGTTGCTCAGTGTTTATCTGCACATGGGCTGCCAGCAATTCTGCTGGCACGCATGAATTATTCGGTACGTAGAGGTGCCCAGCTGTTTGTGTTCCTTTCTCGTATTCGTCAAGTAGATCCGCTTGTACGTCTGCTACGCGAACGTATTCCCGGTGTCCATATCGATGGAACGTCAGCGGCAGATGAGAGCCGAGGGGATAAAGTAATTCAATTTCGAGAACGGAACATTCGTGTGCTCGTCACGACAACGATTCTGGAACGAGGTGTGACGGTACCGATGAGCGATGTATTCATTCTTGATGCAGACGATCGCTTGTTCGATGCAGCTTCACTTGTACAGATGGCGGGCAGAGCGGGGCGTTCGAAGGATGATCCTGCAGGATTGGTCGTGTTTGGCTCCCCACAGTGGAATCGATCGCAGCGGTCAGCAGTTCGGCAAATTCGGGACATGAATCGGATTGCAGCCAGAAAAAGGATATTTGCTGTCAGGAGCGGACAGGAGACAGCGAATTGGGTAGAAGAATGAGATGGGGTGACTTGCTGGAGAAGATATATGGCGGGATGCTTAGTCCGAGTCAGCAGGCATGTAT
>NZ_JMDX01000029.1:0-37985 GCF_000935845.1 Paenibacillus sp. E194 | reverse complement strand
CGTGCAGATGCGTGTCGTCTCGCAATCGCGCAATCAGAAGCCGGGATGGAACATGCAGTCCGTGAGGCAGAGATTGCGGCCAAAGAGTACGATGATGCCAAGATGCAGCTCGAACGCTATGAGGCGGCTGGAGTGAATGGCAGTGGCTTTGCTCCAAACGAGGGAAGCGCAGCAGATATCGCACGCGCAGATCAATCATTAGCAGATGCGGTGCGGGTGTGGAATGCCTCGAGTGGCGGCAAGGAGCGTGTTCTTACACCGGAACGAGTACATAACGAATCCTATTCTCGAAGGAACCGCAATGCACCGCGTCCGCAGATGTTTACGCACTCCCGCATCATCTATGGATTTGGATTAGGTGTAGTGCTGCTGGCTGCCACGCTCGGGTGGATCGCACAGCAATGGCTAATGGCTCTCGTCATTGCCTTGGTTGGCCTGGCAGCTACAGCTGTAATTGCATATGTATCTTCACAATCTCCACCGCATTCTTCAGACAGAGCGGATATGATAGCGCGTAGCGAGAGTGCACAAGGTGGATTGGAACATGCAACCCGTGTGCATGCTGAAGCGCTCCGTCAATTATTGCAACCCTATCTCTCTAGCACAGCACGCAGTATACCCGATGTTGGAATTGATGAACTAAGGAGTACTGCGCAAGAGGTTGGAGCGTGGCATCGTGAACGATTACATGTACAAGAACGCTGTCGTTCTCTGTATGAGACTGTGATTGTGACTGAACGACGCTGTCGACTGCTTACAGCGGAACTGGATGCTGCGCATAAGAAAGAAGAAGGGCGCCTACGCGATTGGCAGGCATGGCTCGATCAAGAGACTCTTCCGGAACGACTCACTCCTGTGGGGGTAAAGGAACATTGCAGAAGGTGGGAACAAGCCGAAGAAGTGGAGCAGCAGCGCCATCGCGCGGCTGTGAAGCATGCGCGCCTGCTTGGACAGCTGGAATTGTTCGAGCAGGATTGCAACAGCTTGCTGCATACCGCACAGCATCTGATCACAACTCGATCTCAACAAGTGATGAAGGCGAATGACACTGGTTCGGGGGAAGAAGGAACTGAAGCTGTGTTCCATTACGGAGCCACTGCTCATGATGAGGGAGTGGAGCTTCTGTCTGGATCAATGATAGGTGGATTATTCCGTCTGCTGGAGCGAATCGAGCGTGAACAGGCTGTCGAGCAGGAATATCAGCAATTGTTGCTTCACAGCAGTTCCTTAGATGATGAGTGGAAGGAGAAGCACATTCATGCCAGTCAGATGCAGGAGACGATGAATAAGCTTCTTCTGGAAGCCGGCGTGAACACTGGTTTTGAATTGCTGCATCGTGCTGATGCGTACAACTATAAGCTTGAGCTGGAGCGGCAGGTTCGGGAGCTGGAAGCAGTGCTGTATCGCGGAGGAGAACGCACGGCATTCCGACCAATGGAGGAACTGCTGATTCAGTATGATGGACGTGAGCTTGAGCAGCGATGCAATTCCATTGCGCGTCAAATGGAACAGCTGGATACACGGATTCGAGAGCTGGAAGGACGCAAGGGAAGATTGGAGCAGGAGCGGGAGAGGTTGAAGCAAGAGGTGGAGGGAGCTTCCCATCACCAGGAAATTGCGCTGCAGGAATCGAAGCTGGACGAGCAAGCGTCTCGTTATGCAGTTCTGGCGCTTGCCAAGACACTCATGCAACGTACCCGCAGATTGTATGAGGAGGAGAAGCAGCCTGCTGTGCTGAAACGTGCTGCCCATTATATGGAGCAGATGAGTGCTGGGCGATATACTCGCGTGCTGATTCCCTTTGGCGAGAAGACAATCGCACTGGGAAGGCAGGATGGTCAGGTAGTATGGAGTCACCATTTCAGTAGAGGAACTGCAGAGCAGGTATATCTGGCTATTCGATTTGCGCTTGCAGAAGCGTTAACGAACCGGGCATCCGTGCCATTCGTGCTGGATGATATTCTAGTCAACTTCGACCAGGAACGGCTAGGCTTGGCAGCGAAGGCGCTCATTGCGCTCTCCGATTCGCATCATGTCATGATGACGACTTGCCATCCTCATGTCGTGGATTTGATAAAGCGTGAATTGCCGGAAGTGCGGTTGATTGAAATGCAACGATTGGCATATGGCTCTTAAACATAGGCGCGGTTCCCTTCAGTAGGGGGACTGCGCCTTATTTGCACCTAGATATAAGGTTCACTGTTGTTAGCTCTCAGGCGGAGAAGTTGGATGCTTCTGACGTGCAGGCTGCAGTGGCAGCGCTGCAGGAAATGGAGCGTCGGTTGGCGGGCGATGAGTATGAGTCGGACGCTGTCCAGATGAACGAATAAGCAGGTATATCCATGCAAGGCTGAACGCACCGAAGATTGGATACAGGTGAGATACCAGCGGCTTGAAGCCAAATTGACTGAACAGAAAGCAAAATAGCATGATCATGATAATAAGGAGCTTCGGATGAATTCCTGTACGTTGATGCATCTGCAGGGTAATCCCATACACATCGGCAACGTAGGTCGTAAAGATCTCGGAAAAAATAAGCATGACATAAATCAATTGAATGAATACGCCAAGTCCGGATGCAATATGGCCCATGGGAATATCGAATTGCGTAATACCAGGCATGTACACAGCCAACGCAAAATGTCCGGAAAGCAGCATTAATCCAATTAGTACGCCTCCGATAATGCCCCCAAGTTGAATCACTTTTTTGTTCGGCATCGAAGCTCCCAGCGGGACGAGAACAGCTTGCGCCATTGCTAAATTAAAGGCGCCATACAAGAGCGGCGCACTCCATGCTGCATAGAAGGTCTTGTCCGTACTCAGCGTTAGTGCTTGAGCAGCATTTGGCATTTGGATGGTATGAATGATGATGAACAAGGTAAACGTAAGCATTGTAGGTGCAACGATGGAGTTCAGCTTCAAGATGGCGCCCATGCCTCGGCTAACGAACCAATAGGAACCAACCAATGTAAGCAGCAGACCAATCTGGTAATTCAAATGCAAATACTCCACGAACACGGATCCTGCTCCTGCCAGCATTACACTATTGACGCAAATAATAATGACCATTGTGAATAGACTGACTGCTCCGCCAATCCGATCGCCGAACAGCATGCGGTTAATGTCCTCATATGATCGAGCTTTGATGTCATGAGACAGAAGCATCAGCTTCGTGCCCAGCCAGATGAACAGCACTGTCGACAACGCGATGGTAAAGGGAGCCCACCACCCATAAGCTGTGAAAAATTGTAATATTTCCTGTCCGGTCGCAAACCCTGCCCCCACGACGGTTCCAATATACGTGAATGCAATTTGCATAACTAACACTGCTTTTCTCAATGTTAAGAGGCCTCCTTGCCAGCCAAGCTTGTACGCATTACTATAAAATATGTGCAAGTAGGTTCGGACATGACTGCATGGTTATGATAAAATAGATATCGAATTACGGGAGGGGGGCTTACGGTGCAGACTGTCATGTGGGCGCTGTCCCATTATGGATACATAGCTTTATTTATGTTGCTTGCGCTAGGCATCATCGGCATCCCTGTACCGGATGAGACGCTGATGGTCTTTGTAGGCAGCTTGACGGTAAATGGCCCATTTCAATACGCACCTGCCTTCGCTGTCTGTCTTGCGGGGAGTATGACCGGGATGTTCATCAGTTATATAGTCGGTCGTCGGGTGGGCAAGCCCTTGCTCGATCGGTACGGGAAGAAGTTGAAGTTGACGCCGAAGCGAGTTGAACGAACAGAGCGCTGGTTTCAGAAATATGGAAGTTGGAGTATTGTGTTCGGCTATTTCGTGCCGGGACTTCGTCATTTGACTTGTTATTTGGCGGGGATGTCCAAAATGAAATGGACAACTTATCTTTTTGCGGCTGGGTCAGGTGCATTATTGTGGGTGGCTACATTTCTAACGATTGGACATATTGTGGGAAATCATTGGCGTGAGGCGGTACGATGGCTTCACTCGAAGGGGAACCCGATTCTGTTCGGTGGTCTTGTAGTGCTTGCGGTAGGAGGCACCATCACATACTTTATCATTCGTTATCGGATGCGAACCAATAAAACGCCCTGACTCCACGTGGGAATCAAGGCGTTTTATTTATTATAGAGTCCATTATACGCGCTCGTTGGAAAAAAGCTTAACTGCTTGGATCTTGTTTGTCGTCGGATCCAAATCAAGTCTCAACAGGCAGTTCTTTAATTCATAGCTCCACACATAATTTGTATCATGATCTGGACGTCCGAGCACCTTGGAGGCGGTAGCTTCACTGTCTCCAATTGTTAAGCCCTGGATTCCTGTTGAGGTATCCTCGCCAGATACTTCAACAAATATGATTCTCCCATCCTGCTTGCATCCGTAAGAGAAGCCTTCGTATTGATACACGTCAATTGGATCGGTATCATCCATGACATAATGCTCCTCAGGTTCTCCCCATAGCTCCTTAACTGCGTCATTGTTCGAAGCAAGCACAATGCCTTTCAATTGAGGGTGTGCACGATCAAAAGCTTGATCCGTATATGTAGAATCACCGTTATGAGAGGATTGGTTCTTCGGTGATGCAATTTCGGTTTTCTCGTTTTGTTTCCCTACAGGATTGCGTTCATCTGGCTTCACCTGTGAATCTTTTTGGTGCGCATAAGGTGTATCCGTTTCAATTGGTGGGATGCTGTGCTCCTGTGAAGTGCATCCTTGAAGCAGCCACGTCATCATGACTGCAGCCAGTACAATGGTTATACTGCGTTGCCGAGTAGATCGCCGCATCGTAAATCCTCCTCTACCGCCTCGCGACGGGCCTAGAACATATTACCCTATATACGGAATTTGAATCAATTGCCAATTTGGACGTTATGAACTAATTATCAACAGTAAATAATAAGAAATAAGCAAAAATAACCCTCTTATATAGTTAGACGCTTCAAAGCTCCATTTAGTTTCAGTTAATGAAAAGAATTGTCTGCTTTTCTCCATTCACCACTTTGGCATATAATAAAAGATAAGATGGTGAGAGGGGGCAACGCAGATGGTGGATGAACGAACTGCTCGCTTTTTGGAAGAAAAAGTGACGGAGGCTAAAAACCATTTTGAACGGGCACTAGCATGCAAACACACGGAATTCGATGATTTGTACCCGTATATGATCGAACACCCTCAATTTTTCTGGTACAAAAGGTATGTCGCTTGGTCAGAACTGCTGACGATCGTAAAGCTGTGCGATCAGCTGCAGGTGAGCTGGACAGGGAAATTTACCGCGCAACAAGTTGCGTATATTAACAAGCGTGTCATGTCTGCCAAGGTATTGGACTATTGGTTTGAAACGAACGATACGAAGGAACATGTGGGCTATTGAGATGAAGCATGCGTATGTGTGGGGCCTGCTGATGATGGCAGGCCTTGCATGTTTGTACATAGCGGAGGTGTGAAGTACACGATGATGGAGGAAGCGGAGCTTGATCGTTATCGAGTGGAAGGAACATTTGTTAGAGTCATTAGAGACATACTGGAGATGAACGATGTTCGAGGATTCGTGGTTGCATGGGATGATGAGTATGTCATGATTCGCAAGCGGAATCGGCGTGTTGTAAAGCTGAGCCGCAGCTATGCGATTCAACCTGCAGATGAGCCAAGAACAGTCCCTGAGACTTGAACGGATATACTGGAAAACTGCACGGGCAGCGGGGAGGGGAACCTTCCAGCTGCCTTGCAGCAAATACACGAAGGTACGATCTTAAAAAAGTTTAATTAAAGTGTTGACGGTACATACAGTGACATGATATTATATTTCTTGTCGCCGGGAAACAACTTAGCGACTCAATCGGAAGTAATCAAATATGCGGTCGTGGCGGAATTGGCAGACGCGCTAGATTCAGGTTCTAGTGTCAGCAATGACGTGGAGGTTCGAGTCCTCTTGGCCGCACCATATTTTAAAAGCCGGAAAGCCTTGCTACATAAGGCTTTTTTTTGTTTTTCCGGGACTTTTAAATGGAGCGTACATTTAGCCTAAATTTTAATTGGGGACGGATTGGGGACGGAATTTTCTTTCGCGGGATCTAGCTCATCAAATAAATTAGCTACTTCACGACTCAGTTTCTTTGTTACGTGGGCATAAATATCGGTAGTAGTTTGAGTTTGTTTATGTCCAACTCGTTCCTGTATCGATTTGATAGACGCGCCTTTTTCAATCAAGACTGTAACAGATGTATGGCGGAGCTTATGCAGACTGTAATAGCTGAATTTATGCCGCTCGGTAAACATCTTCCACCATGCAGTAGGGTGGGTGTAATAAAAAGGTGTACCATAACCTGCGTGGAAGACATATTCATTTTCTTCGCCTTTCCACTTATCTCCTGTTGCCTCCCTTTGTTTTAACCATTCCTTTCTGAAGTCATTGAATTCTTCCATGAGCCAATTAGGCATATCGACGTATCTCTCATCATCATTTTTGGTACCCTTTTCGTAATTAACACCCTTACGTTTGAGAGGGATGCTTTTTTCCACAAATATTTGTTTGTGGTTAAATTCAACGTGCGACCATCGTAGTGCTACTAACTCAGCGCGTCGCAGTCCTCCGATTATTGCAGTTAACATCATAAGTCTCCAATGGATCGGTTCTTTATAGAGGGCGTTTATTATTTTTGTTACTTCTTCAGACTCATAAAATTTTGCTTTTACCTTCTTTGCTTTTGGTCTATCTGTCTTCTCCAGGGGATTATTTTTAATTAGCTCCCATTTTACTGCAACAGTAAATAAATTCTGCATCACGGCATAAATGTATTGAACGGTTCGGTCACTAAGTTTTCCCTTTCCATCCTTACGTGCGTCAAGCTTTTTCAAGTCTGCAATGAAGTCAACAATGTGCAGGGTTTTAATATCGGTCATTTTCTTATTGCCAAAGCGTGGTTCAATGTGATTTCTGATGTGGTTGTAATATGCATCCCTTGTACTGGCGGCTAAATGGAGTTCTGCGTACTTCTTTTTCCATAAGTTAATGTATTGCGAAAATATCATCTTGTCGGGTTTTATGTACTCGCCAGATAACACTTCCTGCTTAAACAATGCCAGTTGATCGTCCAAATACTCGTTAAGTCTACGTGTTGAACGAAGGATTTTTTTGTCTTCAACAGTGATAGCTTTTCGAGGTCGATTTCGCTTACCATCGGGAAATAAGCCAAGGTCAACTGTCAGCCGCCACGAATTCTCTCCACGTTGTTCAATACTCCCCTTAGCCACTGTAATTAATCTCCTTTCACAAAACATATGTTCGGTTTATGGGTATATATAAACAGCCTTACGGCTGGAAAGCACGGAGGACTAATCTATATTACGAAAACAGTATGTAATGCCGAGGGGATCAAAGTGGACAAAGTGATCACCCATATCCACATATAGCCCATACCTTTGGCGGTAACGTTCGATCGCGTCTAACAAATATTCTTCAGTTACGCCAAGGAACTCCGCAAGCTCATGCTTGGTTCTTATGCCCGCTTGATGTGCGCGAATAAATGAAGACAAGGGTATAGCGCGCTCATAGCCCCAATCTCTGCCCCTTAGCTCTTGTTTTCGGTTTCGGATATCATTTTGATCTAGGATGTTCCCTGCTGACTTATGATGATGCCCCAGCTCTTCAACCACCACACATGTTTTCTCAACAATAGTGGAAATTGCTGCGGAATTAAGCGTGATTACTCCATCAACATATAAGCCTTTGAGTTTTAGGCATTTGAAGGGGTGTTCTATAACTTCGATACCGCATTTTTCTGCTTCATCTAGGAGTTCGTCGAGCAAGCTTCCATCCTCATTTCCTTTTTGATTTCAAGTATTTTGCATACTCCAAGATTTCTTGCATTTCTTCTTCGCTATAGTCTTCGCCTTCAAAATGGGCAGCGATTGTGCTTATTTCTTCTTCCTTCTGTTCAAGCCCAAGTAGGTGATCAAGGGAAACATTGAACAGCATCGAAAGGTGCCGCACAGTTTCTAAGCGTGGGTCGCCAAGACCGTTTTCCCATTTCGAAATCATACCCTTATTAATAGAAGATCCGAATTTTGAATTTAACTTTTCAGCTAAATCGTCTTGAGATAGTCCTTGCTTAACACGCAACTCTTTAATCATTTTACCTACTGAAAATGTCATTTTTAATCTCCCTTAATTTAGATGTATCTAAAATCATATTACATCTAAGGTTTCAAAAATGCAACAATATATTAGAAAAACAGAAAAAATGTTATTGACTTTGAAACCTTACAGAGGTATTCTTGACCTAGGTTTCGAAAAAGAAACCAAGGGAGGTGAGGGATTGAAACAGGTAAAACGTCGGCACACCCCTTATACAAAATTTAAAGCTTACTTAGAAGAAGCAGGTGTGAAACAGGAGGAAGTCGCTCGATTGCTAAAAAAGTCTACATCAGCACTGAACCAGAATCTAAATGGAACTGGTGGAGATTTTTCTGTATCGGAACTAAGGGTTATCTGTACTACTTTTGAAATAAGCGCAGATGAATATTTTTTACGCCCTGGGGTTTCGAAATAGAAACCCAAAAACATAAAAACCTTGAGTGAGGAGGTGGATCTGATGATGGACTTGGGACAAGCGATTCGTTCTATGATCGCCGAGGAAGTCGCTGCTGCCGAGGAGCGTCTTAGAAATGAAATTACATATCAAGATCGGACGTTGAGCATTCAAGAAGCCGCGACTTATATCAGCGGTGAAGGGAATCCAATCTCAGTTAAAACACTGTACGCCATGTGCGAGCGACAGGAGATCCCTCATCGACGAGTAGGCAGAAGGATATTTTTCAGTACCGCAACCCTCGATCGGTGGGGGAGGGAACAAGACCGTAAGTCTTACAAAGGCTGGAGGGAGGAAACCGCTTGATTGGTATACATCCAGTCCACCGTCGTCTGGCAGAGCTTCACCTCGTTCAGCAACAGCGTCCATGGACAGATGCAGAGTTAACGGATCTGATCCATTGCATGCGAATTAATGCAAATCTTGTTCAGCGCCTTGATAGTCTCAAACAGTTGAGTCAGCATGCTTACGAGATGAACGATACAGATTGGCTGCATGAAATCTGCAGCCAGATTGAAAAGCTTCAAGCGTCAATGGACGCATTCTGATTTAAAAGGAGAATCCACATGGATACTAAGGAAGTCATTGACCACTGTCCTGTGTGCGAGAAGGAAATTTTCTTCGGGCAGGTCGCTTGGAAGGTCGGGCCGGACTTGTGCTGCTCAGTTGATCACATGTTGCAGAGAGCAAAGGTAGTTATCGTAATTGCAGGACAGGAGGTAGGTCCGTCTCATGCCTATTGATGATAGTCTCCTGAACCATCTGGCAGATCGTTACGTTCGTGAGTGCATCGATCCAGTGCGTTATCCATTTGTAAGATGGGCTGCAGTAGAAGCAGAAAAGATAGGCTTTAGATTCTAACAAGGAGGTGATGTGTGTTGTCGCGAGAGAAACGACTGCTAGTTTGTATCAACTTGTTGTTGCTCGCCATTGAATCAGAATCTTATCGAACGCGTGATGTGTACCTGCGGCAGTTTCGAATGGTTGCAAGCAGGCTGAAAAAGAAACAGCTTCAAGCGGGGTAGGAGCCGCAAGGAGCCACACAATTCAAAAATCGTTACAGCCAGTTTATCACTGGCAGAAGGAGAAATCAATGAAATCAACTGGTATTGTACGTCATCTTGATAACCTTGGCCGTCTTGTCATTCCGGTGGAGCTGCGTAAAACATTGCAAATCGGACAGAAGGATGCAATTGAAATCTTTACCGACGGGGAGCGAATCGTGCTCCAGAAGCACGGGGCATGTTGCAGCCTTTGTGGATCGAAGGAAAAGAGCCTGAAAAAATACGCGTCGCAAGGTCGACTCTGTGTCGATTGCATCAATCTAATTGCTGAGCGTCGACAGCAGATCCTTGAGCAGCCAGACGTTTAACTATGATCGTTTTAAAAGGCGATGAAGTAAAGCTCAAAACAGGAGAAAAAGCGATAGTCATAGATGTTTGGGGCGTCGCTCGGCTTTGGTGCAAAGTGAAGACGAGAGACGGGAAAGTCATTTTTGTAATGAATGAATCTATCGATTCGATCATTCGAAGGTACTTTGATAAACGAAAAGGATGGGGAGCAATGTGATCAAGATCAACAAGCTTGAGATTGAAAATGTCAAACGAGTTAAAGCCGTCAAGATAGAGCCGACTGCTTCAGGACTCACCATTGTAGGCGGTAAGAATAATCAAGGTAAAACGAGTGTGCTGGACGCAATCGCGTGGGGATTGGGCGGTAATAAATATCGACCATCACAGGCAACAAGAGAAGGCAGTGTTATCCCGCCTAACTTGCACATTGTGATGTCCAACGGACTGATTGTCGAGCGCAAAGGTAAGAACAGCGATCTGAAGGTTATCGATCCGAACGGCCAGAAGGGCGGTCAGCAGCTGCTTGATAGTTTTGTAGAAGAGTTGGCCATCGACTTGCCTAAATTCATGAATGCTTCTAATAAGGAGAAAGCCAACATCCTGCTGCGCATCATTGGAGTAGGAAACCAACTGCATGAGTTGGAACAGCAGGAACAGGAGATTTATAATCGTCGGCATGCCATCGGCCAGATTGCCGATCAAAAGGAGAAGTTCGCTAGGGAGCAACCGTACTTTACGGATGCCCCGAAGGAGCCTATTTCAGCATCGGAGCTCATTCGGCAGCAGCAAGAGATCTTGGCCAAGAACGGGGAGAATCAGCGCAAGCGTCAGCGTGTCCAGCAAATCCAGACAGAGTTTGAGAGCCAAGGCCGCGAGCTCAACCGCTTAACAGCAATGCTTAATGAGGCTCAAGCCAAATACACGCAGCTGCAAGAGGATTTAGCAATCGCTCAAAGGGATGCCTTGGATCTACACGACGAATCAACAGAGGCGCTTGAGAACAACATCCGGCAAATTGATGAGATTAACCGTAAAGTCCGGGCTAACCTTGACAAAGACAAGGCCGAGACGGACGCAGGTGACTACCGCGTCCAATACGACAAGCTGACTTCTGAGATCAACGAGATCCGCCAGCAAAAAACAGACTTGCTTATCAACGCTAATCTACCGCTTTCTGGCCTATCTGTGGATGATGGTGAACTTATTTACAACGGCCAACGTTGGGACAACATGAGCGGTGCGGATCAATTGAAAGTTTCCACAGCTATTGTTCGCAAGCTGAAACCGGACTGCGGATTTATCCTATTAGACAAATTGGAACAAATGGATTTAGATACGCTTCAAGAGTTTGGTCAATGGCTAGAACAGGAGGGGCTGCAAGCCATCGCAACTAGAGTCAGCACTGGCGATGAATGCTCGATCATTATCGAGGATGGTTATGTAGTAGGCCAGGAACTGCCGCATACTGTACAGCAGCCTGTACAGCAGGTGGAAACAAAAACGTGGAAAGCAGGTGAGTTTTAACGATGGAAGTAATCAGTGGCAAAGTCCAGAAGGCAAAGAAGGTTGTTCTTTACGGTCCGGAGGGGATCGGGAAATCTTGCTTAGCGGCTCAGTTCCCCAATCCGATCTTTATCGATACAGAAGGATCTACCACAGAGATGGACGTTCAACGTGTTAAGAAGCCTTCAAGTTGGGAAATGATCAATCAGCAGGTGGGTTGGGTGAAGCAGCAGGCTGGAAGGTTCGAGACGTTGGTTATCGACACGATTGACTGGGCTGAAATGATGTGCGTGGAAAGTATCTGCGCGCAGCATGGGAAAAAGGGCGTCGAAGATTTTGGATACGGGAAGGGATATGTTTATGTATCCGAAGAATTCGGTCGTTTCCTGAATCTGCTCAGCGATGTTGTTGAAGCAGGTATCAATGTCGTTCTCGTTGCACATGCCCAAATCGTAAAATTTGAGCAGCCGGACGAGATGGGGTCATATGACCGTTATCAGCTCAAACTTGGGCAAAAGACCAGCTCCCGAACGGCACCGCTGGTCAAGGAATGGGCGGACATGGTTTTGTTCATCAATTACAAGACATTCAGCGTTGCCGCAGACGACAAAGGTCGCAAGCATAAGGCTCAGGGCGGTGCCCGCACAGTCTACGCTACTCATCATCCTGCATGGGATGCGAAAAATCGTCATGGGCTGCCGGATGAGTTCCCATTGGACTATGCACATATTGCGCATATCTTCAGTGGTTCCATTCAATCGTCAGCGCCTGCAGCACCAGTGGCACCGCCGCCTGTAGTAAATACACCAACACAGCCTATACAGCAACCATCTATCCAGACGGAGGTACAGCAGCCGCAACAGGCGCAGCAGCCAGTTGCCGAAACGATCACGAACGAACTGAATCCAAACATACCGCAGTCTTTGCGGGATCTGATGAATCAACACCAGGTGAAAGAGTATGAGATTCAACTTGTGGTAAGTCACAAAGGCTACTATACGGCTGATACACCGATTGCCAACTATGACTCAAGTTTTATTGAGGGTGTATTGGTTGGGGCATGGCCGCAAGTGTTCGGGATGATTCAAGAAACTAGAAATCAGATTCCATTTAATTGATAACAACGGGAGGAATTATACATGACACAAAATATTGAACGTGAACTTGGATGGGATGACCAGATTGTTAAGGATGGTGGGGATTTTGTTCTCTTGCCAGAAGGAGATTATAACTTCACAGTCACTAAGTTTGAACGTGGTCGTTTTACGGGTAGCGACAAGATGCCAGCTTGCAACCAGGCTAAATTGGAATTGAAGGTACATTGCCCGCAAAATGGTGACATAACCGTTTTTCATAACCTCTTCCTTCACACCAAAACAGAAGGACTGTTGTCCGCATTCTTTAGTGCGATTGGGCAGAAGAAGAAAGGCGAGCCATTGCGCATGAACTGGAATGCAGTGATTGGCGCAAAAGGTCGTTGCCAAATCGAACATCACAAATACAAGAAAGATGGTCGAGAATTTGTAAACAATCAAGTAAAACGGTTTTATCCATACGACGAGTATTTGAAGCATGTACAAGGAAACGCTAATCCACCACAGCAAATACAACAGAGCTATCAGCAACAACCACAGCAACAATATAACCAAGCTTCTCAATATAACCAACAGCCTCAATATCAAGCCCCATTCCCAACGAACCAGCAGGGTGGAGGCTTCACGCCAGGTCAGTTTTAGGAGGGCGTCATGGAACTGAGAACCTATCAGCAAGAGGCGCGTCAGTCGATTCAAAATGAATGGAAGAAGGGTGTTAAAAGAACCCTTCTTGTACTTCCGACGGGCTGCGGAAAGACGATTGTATTTTCTAAGGTGACCAAAGACCGTGTAAGGCTGGGCGAGCGTGTGCTCGTCCTTGCCCACCGGAGTGAGCTGTTGGATCAGGCTTCCGATAAGCTGGAGAAATCAACTGGTTTGAAGACGGCAACCGAGAAAGCTGAGCAGACATCTATCGGCAGCTGGTACCGTGTTGTTGTTGGCAGTGTTCAAACTATGATGCGCGAAAAGCGGTTGCAGCAGTTCGATAAGGACTTTTTTGACACGATCATCATAGACGAAGCTCACCATTGTATATCTGACAGCTATCAACGTGTCCTGCAATACTTTGAGGGAGCCAATGTGTTAGGCGTAACAGCTACGCCGGATCGCGGTGACATGCGAAACCTGGGCGCTTATTTCGAAAGCCTGGCTTATGAGTATACGCTGCCTAAGGCGATCAAGGAAGGCTATCTAAGCCCAATTAAGGCCATGACTATTCCTCTCAAGCTGGATCTATCTTCAGTTGGCCAGCAAGCTGGTGACTTCAAAAGCAGTGACCTGGGCACGGCGTTGGATCCGTATCTTGATTCAATTGCTGCAGAGATGTGGAAAGTGGCCAAGGATCGCAAGATTGTCGTCTTCCTGCCGCTGGTCAAGACTTCACAGAAGTTTACACGGATCCTGAACGAGATGGGATTCAAGGCAGCTGAAGTAAATGGTGAATCGCAGGATCGTGCGGAAGTGCTGGCCGACTTTGACGGCGGCAAGTATAACGTCCTTTGCAATTCCATGCTGCTCACAGAAGGCTGGGACTGCCCTAGCGTTGACTGTGTCGTAGTCTTGCGGCCAACAAAGGTTCGCAGCTTATACAGCCAGATGATTGGGCGTGGTACCCGACTGTTCCCTGGCAAAACTGAATTACTATTACTAGATTTCCTTTGGCACACTGAACGGCACGAGCTTTGCCATCCAGCTCATCTCATTGCAGAGACTGAGGAAATTGCCAAGGCTATGACCAAGCAGATCGAAGAGGCGGGGATTCCGCTGGACTTGGAAGCAGTCGAGAAGCAGGCAGCAGAAGATGTTATCGCTCAGCGTGAGGAAGCGCTGGCCAAGCAGCTGGAAGAGATGAAACGTCGCAAGCGTAAGCTCGTGGATCCGCTACAGTTCGAAATGAGCATTCAGGCCGAGGATCTGGCAAGCTATGTTCCATCGTTCGGTTGGGAAATGGCACCGCCTAGCGATGCACAAATCAAGACGCTCGAGAAGCTGGGTATTATGCCTGATGACATCCATAATGCTGGTAAAGCTACAAAGCTGCTCGAGCGCTTGGATAAACGTCGTGAAGAAGGATTAACTACACCGAAGCAGATCCGCTTCCTGGAGCAACGTGGATTCGAACACGTTGGCACCTGGCCCTTTGATTCGGCCAAGCGCCTGATCGATCGCATTGCCGGAAATGGCTGGCGCGTTCCGGACGGAGTCAATCCAAAAGAGTACCGTGGGGAATAGATATGATCCAGACATATAAAGGCATCCGCCTTGAACTAATCAAACGGAATTATAAAGGATGTGCCGCCAGACGTTTTACGCTTGGCGGTACAAACCAAAACGTCTGGATTCCGTGCAAGCACCTCGAAGCAGACGGAACCATTAAATCAGGCGAGGACATTGATTATGTTTTCCGAAAGGCGCAGCGCCAGCTTGAGATTGCTGGATACACTGATCCGATACCAGGAATCAAGCGTAAATCATCGGACAAAAAAGTCTAGGAGGAAGCTAAGGAATCGTTATCTCGCAAGCTAACAAAATGAATGAAAAAAAGTGCCAACCCTAGTAGGGTGACACTTTATATTGATTGATTATTGATAGTTTTGTAGGTTACCTACTACGGGGAAAACTCCATCACTCTTAACAAAGAGTCTATACGAACAACCAGAACTCATGTAGTAGGTTATTGTCTTAGTTCCTCCGTTAGGCATGTCATAATGGTAAACAGTGTCTTTGCCGTTGCAATATTCATGAATAAAACCAGAAAATGCACCACTTGAATTGATTGTTGCTTTACCATATTGATTTTGACCGATAATAGCATCGGTTGCATCTGCGAACGGAGCATTTCCTGGCACATAAACTGAAACTGAAGAGTTAGCAGCAAATACAGCAGTTGTTGTCATCATTAAGATGAACAATGTAAGGCAAATAATTTTTAAATTCTTCATTATTACCTCCTAAAATTTTCTATTTTAATCACTAATAGTTTACATTATTTCTATATTTATATCAATAGAATTAGGTCGAATACGGAAGAACATGAGGCGGGAGAGACACGACAATGGAACATAAATTGGATCTGATTGCCCTGCTGACCTACATCGATCCGGCCTTCCTAAGTTATCAGGAGTGGGTAAATGTCGGCATGGCGCTAAAATATGAAGGCTATACAGCCGCCGATTGGGACGACTGGAGTAAACGGGACGGATCCCGATATCATCCTGGTGAATGCTTCAAGAAGTGGACGACGTTCGAGGGGTCCGGCATGCCAGTAACAGGCGCTACGATAACGCAGATGGCCAAGGATAACGGTTGGATGCCTCGTAGTACTAGAGACGATCATGAACTGGATTGGAACGATGAGATTGCTGGCAACGATGAGTATGTTGTCGTTGATAAAAATTGGATTGAGGGCAAGGAGATTCATGAACCGGCAGATTGGAACCCTGTCCAGCAGCTAACTACCTATCTGGCAACATTATTCGAGGCGTCCGAGAACGTCGGCTATGTCGTTGATACCTGGCAGAATGACGACGGAAAATATCTGCCCACCAAGGGTGCATGGGATCGGACAGCCGGTGAGTTGATCCAGGCTCTGAATGAATGTAATGGCGATATTGGAGCTGTCCTAGGTGACTACAATTCGGCAGCAGGTGCGTGGATCCGATTTAATCCTCTTGATGGTAAGGGCGTCAAAAACGAGAACGTCAGCGATTTCCGCTATGCGTTGGTTGAGTCTGATACAATGGACATCGAAAAGCAGAACGCCATTATGCGCGAGTTGGATCTGCCGATTGCCGTCATGGTATACAGCGGCGGCAAGAGTATCCATGCCATTGTGCGCATCGATGCGGCCAATTACGACGAATACAGGAAGCGCGTCGACTACCTTTATAACATATGTAAGAAAAACGGCCTGAACATCGACAATCAGAATCGAAATCCATCCAGGCTGTCCCGTATGCCTGGCGTAGAACGTAATGAGAAAAAGCAATTTATCATTGATACTAATATCGGTAAGAGCAGCTGGGATGAATGGCAGAACTGGATAGAAGATGTGAATGACGATCTGCCGGATCCTGAGAAATTGACGGACTTTTGGGACAACATGCCGAAGCTGGCACCTCCGTTGATTGAGGGTGTACTGAGACAAGGGCATAAAATGCTTATTGCTGGGCCGTCAAAAGCTGGTAAGTCCTTCACGTTGATCGAGCTATCAATCGCTCTAGCGGAAGGTATCAAATGGCTCGGATGGTCATGCATGCAGGGGAAAGTGTTGTACGTTAACCTTGAGCTGGATCGAGCGAGCTGTTTACATCGTTTTAAGGATGTGTATCAGGCGCTCGGGTTATCACCAAGGAACATTGATAACATCGAAATTTGGAACCTAAGGGGTAAGTCGGTGCCGATGGACAAGCTGGCACCGAAGCTGATCCGGCGCGCAGCCAAGAAAGGCTACATTGCTGTTATCATCGACCCGATTTACAAGGTTCTAACTGGGGATGAGAACAGCGCGGATCAAATGGCACACTTCACGAACCAGTTTGACAAGATAGCGACCGAGCTCGGCGCAAGCGTCATCTATTGTCATCACCATTCAAAAGGTTCTCAAGGCGGCAAGAAGTCCATGGATAGAGCCAGCGGCTCCGGCGTATTTGCTCGGGATCCTGACGCGTTGATTGACCTAGTAGAGCTTGATGTAACCGAGGCGTTGCTGAAGCAGGAAGAGAATAAGGCTATTTGTAACGTATATCAACATCTCTTTGAAACTTTCAATCATGATTACTTACTAGAGCACATCTCTCAGGATGATTTACTCAGCGCTAAGGCGATGGAAGAACACGCTAAACGCGCTATTCCAGGGCAGATAGCTGCTGCTAGAGAACGAATTAGCCAGGTTGTCCGTAGCGTCCGTAGCCGTTCTGCATGGCGCGTGGAGGGTACATTGCGTGAGTATGCCAAGTTCGAGCCGGTCAACATGTGGTTCCAGTATCCGATCCATAAGGTGGACGAAGTAGGCAGCCTGAAGGACATTGATCCAGAAGGGGACAAGCCAGCATGGCAAAAGGCCACAAATAAGCGTAAGGACTCAGCTAAGAAGGAACGTAGGAACAAGGCCGAAGAGTTTGAGGAAGCCGTCAATAACTGCAATTTTGGAGAGCCTCCTACTGTGAAGGATTTAATGGATTGGTATTCTTCAACCGGAAAAGAGGTTGCTGAGCGAACGGTTAGAGACTGGGTGAAGAAATACGGTTACATGATTGACAAAAACAACGGTAACGTAATTGTGAAAATCGACGGCGGCGACCATGATTAATGCCGCTAGAATAAAACTCGCCAAGCGGCGGCGGCAATCATAAATTCATGATCAATGCCGCACGGCAAATATACGTTTTTTATGACCGACGCCGAACGGCAGATCAACGGCGGGGATTTGATACGTCATGGTGCACGCCGCCGGGAAGCGGCGACCACTATATATAAATATATAGGGATAGGGAGGGGCGTGACGCAAGCGCCCCTCCCCCTCCTCCTGATATTTAAACGAAAACTGCTGCCGACAAAAGTTGGAAAATGGATGTGATGACATGGCAACTGAATTTTTTATGCCGATGAAACCGCCGACTGCAACCCATCAAGAAAAACAGGTTAGCTGCAAAAATGATAAGCCTATCTTCTATGAACCCGATGATCTCAAAGCAGCACGGGCGAAGTTGACAGCTCATCTAGGTAAACATGTGCCAGAGAAAAAGTATACGGGTGCGCTGCGGGTAATCGTAAAGTGGCTATTCCCGATTCCAGAAGGAAGTAAGCATTACGACGGAGAGTGGAAGACGACGAAGCCGGATACACACAACATGAACAAGCTACCATTCGACATCATGACGGATTTGGGGTACTGGACGGATGATGCCATTGTGGCCAGTGAGATTATCGAGAAGTTTTGGGCTCGGCTGCCAGGGATTTATATCAAGATTGAGGAGCTCTAGCTATGGACTACAGAGCTTTCTACGATGAAGTGGTGAACTGGATCGGCATGGCCAACCAGGTTGCAGCTCAGTATGGAATGACGAGTGAGCAGTTCTGGGCATGGGTAGCCGATTCCTCCGGTGCGTTATGTGAGAAATATCAAGAGAATCCATTAGTCAAAAAGCAAATGATGATGCTGATAGAGTGGCTTGAGGAAGTTTACGAAAAGCAGAAGGGGTGATCCCTTGGAAGCATATAATCCTCATCTTGGATACGAGGCAGAAGTGATCCAGAACAATATGAGGATGGTTCATGCCGTAGCTAAGAAGTATACCGTAGTCATCGGAAACGGCTTAGACTACGACGACCTTGTATCGATTGGAACATTTGGACTCATTGAAGCTTTTCGGAATTATGATCCATCCCGATTCAACGGGAAGGTGACCGCTTTTTCAACGTATGCATTCCCGATGATCCGGTGGAGCATTCAAAAGTATTTGAGGAGCAATCGCTATGCTGTACGGATTCCAAGGTTGATCTTGGATCGCCTAGCATTCATTCGCAAACAGGGATGGGTCGATGATTCGGCTGAGGACATCGTATTAAAAACTGGATGGAAGCTTGCGGATGTCCATGATGTTCTGAAGCATATCGAGGGTTGGTCAGTGTCTTCATTGGATCAGGTAATTAGCCAGGATGACAAAGATCTTACGATGTTGGATGTGTTGCCAAGTGTAGCAGATTATACAGGTATTAATGTCCAAGAGTTCCTTGACATATTAGCATCGACAGAACGAACCATCCTCACATTACGGATGGAAGGCTTGACGCAAGGCCAAATGGCTAAGCATGTTCATAAATCTCAAGTCTATGTTAGTCGGGTACTCAATCGAATAAAAGACAAGTATTCACGTTTTCAATCTGGAGAATTGACTAGGGAGGAATTTGTCATGAGTAACAAGATTCGTGAAAGTCAGATGTCGTCAATTGAGTGGTTTGTCGATGAAAAGACCACTTACAATCCATCGATCGGGTTGAACAAGCATGGGATTCATGTGAACCGTCGAGCAGCGAATATGATGAAATGTGAAGCCGGCCAATGCTTGCGTGTTGGCTTCGACCCCTCAACAAACCGCCTGGTCATCCAACGTGGGGAGAATGGTTTGAAGCTACGGAAGTGGGATAAGAGCGGGGGGCTTCAGCTGGTTAACAAACACTTGGTAAGTTGGTTGGAACAAAAGACAGTTGAGCGGAAACGTTATGCTCTTCATGAAAGCCAGGGAACGTACTACACGTATTACATTGAGCTTGAAAGTCGTGCGTGACCCAATCTTCGATGATGTCCCTTGGGAGTTTGTCACAGACGAGAACGGCAATGAAATAGGCGCGGTGTATTTGCTTCTACCGGATCCGCCAATGAGGCGTCGGCAAAAGGGAAGACGGGAAAGTGCTGCGCCTTTGAACCGAACATACATTCTTAATTTTAGGGAGGAGCAGTCATGAAAATAGATAAAGAGTCAGAAACGCTGGTGGATCTTAGATTTTGCTTCAAAATAAGCGCGGAAGCTGAAATGGCCAGTGATGAAGATGGGGACTCAGCAGAATGCTATACACAGATTAAGTTGGGGAATTGCAGAAAAGCACCTGAAACGCAAGATGACTACGATGCAATCCATAAGAAGCTGGCGTGCAATTTGGCCAAGCAGATTGGATTAGACCCGGAATGGATAACGCCGATCAGTGAAGAAGAATATGACGCTGAAACAGAGAGTGATGACGAGGAGGAAGTGGAATGAATCAAGCTGAAGTTGCAGAAATTGCCGCGCGTGTTGCCATTGAGTTCGTACAGAAGGAGCAAGACAAACAGCGGAAGAATCAACGGGACAGACGTTTGCGCAACACAAGGCTGCTACTGAAAAACTATCGTCGTTTCGCAGTTCACGCTGCTAATCTCAAAACCGAATTGAATGAAATTGATATGCTGGAACAGGCCGACATGTTAGATCAAGATTTCGCTATCGAATCAATCAAACGATCTAAAGAACGAACCATTGCAATCGTCAAATTCGTTGATCAGATGATAAAGGTATATCAATTGCTGTGTGAGACATCTGGACGGCCGGAAGACATGAGACGGTATCAGACTGTGTACCTGATGTACATTTCAGAAGAAAGAAAGACAGCAGATGAGATTGCGGTATGCCACTCTTGCGATAGAAGTACTGTCTTCCGAGACTTGAAAGCTGGCATAAATGCTTTAACGGCGCTAATTTTCGGAGTCGATGGAGTTTGGCAGTCGTGCGACTAAGATGCCACTGACTTCGATTTATGTCCGTGATAATATGATAGTGTGAAATAATTAGAGATTTGGTCGTTTGTTACTCTGCAAACAAGCGGTCACATCTCTTTTTATACCAGTGTAGCTCAGTGGTAGTAGCACAGAGAAGACGTCGATAACATGACTCTGGATGTCCTAGGTTCGATTCCTAGCGCTGGTACTTTGAACGGATGTGGTGCAGTGGTAGCACGCTTGCCTTGGGAGCAAGAGGTCACAGGTTCGAACCCTGTCATTCGTATTATTTTTTCCTTCTCTTAAAGCCGTCTCCTTGCGAGGCGGTTTTTAACTATACACCGAAAGTTCAATGTTTTGGCCATAGGCTAATTGGATAGAATGTTGATGACACTTGGAATGAAAGAGGTGCTAAGAAATGGTTGAATTAGTGAGAATAATTCGTAGTGAAGAAGAATCACTTATAGGAGTATTAGCCAAAGTCATAGAGATTGAAGAGCATCAAGGTGGAATTGACTATAGAATCCAAACTGGTTCTGGATACGAGGCGTGGGTTCCTTGCGAAAATATTGAAATAATCCATTAGACTTATTTTAGATGTATCTTATTACCTGAAAATATGATAAAATATTACATGTAAAATATTTCATCAACGAAAGGTGGGGTACATTTGAATTTAAAAGTCTACCAAATCATCAAACCTCCTACTAAAAAGGAAAAATGGAAAGAACTTGTGGAATATTTGTCGCAAACAGGATTTTATGCTGGGGAGCATGGGCTTAGATATTGCCTTAACAGCGAATATCAGTACGATGAGGAGCAGGGGATTTATGTTGGAGCTATTCATGAAGAGTATATCCCTGATCAGACCTCTGTAGATGGAAATAAGCAGGAGCAGCCGATTGTAAATATTGACCCATGGGAAAGAACGATATTTGCAATTGATTTTGTAAATGAGAAACTGCTGATTCAATTGCGAGACTATTCCCCTAGAAATTTATCTAGGAAGATAATACTTGCAAGGATTACTGGGATTTTGAGTGACGCTTGGGAAGACTTGTTTAATTCAGAATACAACTATATCCCTACTAACTTAAGTTTAGGGAATGATTACTTCATTAATAGTTTTATCAATAAAACAAGAGTAACAGGTGTAAAGTTAAGCTTTGATAAATCATGGATAGTAACCGATATATACGATGGAAAATCAATGCCAGAGAATTGGAAAGCAGTATGGAATGAGGATCAGAGTGACCTCTCAGATTTAACTCTTAAGACCAGTAACGACGGGGATTTACATGAATCACCGCTTTTTAAGATCGCTCTGAGTTCACCAGGGGTAACTATAGAGAGCGTCAGTTATTTTGATTCTGCAATAGATAAAATCAGAACAGAATCAAGAACTCAATTTGACCAAATAGATGTTACTGATGTTAATAAGAGAACTGAGCTACCAACTGCCCTGTACGAAACAGTCAGAACAATGGTGGAGAATCGCAAAAAGCTCCAACAGCTTAAGGCCATTAATTTGGTATAAGAAGAGAAGAATATTTGATTTATCAAAGCCACTGAGACCCAGTGGCTTTTTCTATTCCCTAAAAGGAGATGATCACATGGCAGGAGGAAGGAAAAACAAGTACCAGTCTCACGTTGAACCAAAGCTCCTGCTTGTAGAAGCATGGGCGCGTGACGGGGTTATAGACGAGGATATCGCCAAAAAACTTGGTGTAGCTTACTCGACGTTTCGAGAGTATGCCAAAAAGTATTCGGCATTATCGGCAGCCTTAAAAAAGGGTAAGGAGGTCGCCGATGTTGAAGTGGAAAATGCCTTGTTCAAAAGGGCTACTGGATATGAGTTTACAGAGAAAAAGTATGTGTCGGCGGAAATGTCAGATGACGAATATGCCATACAGCAGCAGATCGCTGTTAACAAATATAAATTGGAGCATCCAGAAGCAACTATGGTCGAACTGCGCGCGGTCGAACTGAGTGTATCAAAATATAAAATGGTGCTGGTAGAGGAAAAGACAAAGGAAGTTTCACCTGACGTTACTGCGCAGATATTCTGGCTTAAGAACCGCCGACCTGATAAGTGGCGTGATAAGCAAGAGATTGGGCATAGTGGAAACGTGGACATTAGCAACCCGCTTCAAGGAATGACAACCGACGAGCTCAGAAAGTTGATTTGCGATGGTTGATCTGGAAACGATTAGGCACTACGCCAGGATCGAATTGGCACGCCGTGAATTCTTTGGTTTCTGTCAGGCTATGGCTCCAGACTTCTACAAGGACGATCGACAGTACCTCATCGACTTGTGCAATGAGATGCAGGACTTCTATCAGTCAGATGACGATATATTGATCGTCAATGAGCCACCACGACATGGTAAGTCAAGAACGGCATCCATGTTCGCACAGTGGGTATTTGGTCAGGATCCGTCAGCTAAGATTATGACTGGTTCCTATAACGAAACACTGTCCACGACGTTTTCCAAGGCTGTCCGAAATGGCATTAGCACAGCCAAGGCTGATCCTACAGTAATCGTGTATAGCGACATTTTCCCGCATACCCGCATTGCAAAGGGTGACGCTGCCATGAACCTGTGGAGCCTTGAGGGTGGCTATAACAACTACCTAGCTACGTCTCCCACTGGTACGGCAACCGGCTTCGGGGCATCGATCCTGATCATTGACGACTTGATCAAGAATGCCGAGGAAGCCAACAACGAGGCCACACTTGAGAAGCACTGGGATTGGTTCACGAACACTATGCTTTCCCGCTTGGAGGAAGGCGGCAAGATCATCATTATCATGACTAGGTGGGCGACCGGTGACCTGGCAGGGCGAGCGCTGGAGCACTTCCGCGACGAGAAAAAGAAAGTCCGCCACTTGAGCATGAAGGCGCTGCAGGATGACGGCACGATGCTCTGTGAGGAAGTGTTGAGCCGAGAGTCGTATGACATGAAGGTTAGAGCCATGGGAACTGACATAGCCAGCGCTAACTATCAGCAAGAGCCCATTGATATTAAAGGTCGCTTGTACAGCAGCTTTAAAACCTATGAGCAGTTGCCGATTGATAGCCACGGTGAATCATTGTTCACTGGCATTTACTCCTATTGTGACAGTGCCGATCAGGGTTCAGATTACTTATGCAACATCATCTGGGGAGCCTATCAGAAAGAGGCATACGTCCTGGATGTCATATATACGAAAGAGCCAATGGAAATCACGGAGCCCGCAGTAGCGAAGGCTCTTTTTGCGTTTCAGGTCAATAAAGAAAGAATTGAGTCCAACAGCGGTGGCCGATCATTTGCACGTAATGTGAAGCGGATCCTTGAAACTGAGCTGAACAGCAATCGAACAGACGTGAGCTGGTTCCACCAATCGAAGAACAAGGTTGCGCGTATAACGTCCAACGCCACTTGGGTTATGAATCATGTCTATTACCCGGTTAACTGGCGTGATCGATGGCCGGAGTACCACAAAGCCATGACGACATACCAGCGTGAGGGCGCGAACAAGAATGATGATGCGCCGGATGCTACAACGGGCATCGCAGAAACAATGTACCTGTTAGGAGGGTAGGAATGGGGTGGTTAAAGAATATGGTGATGAAGCTATTACGCATTAATCCAGCGCCAGATAATCGAATCATCACGATTACGGAGCCATTTTCGTACAATACGAACGTGCTGCGGAATCGGCTCTGGTATCGCGGGGATCCAAGCGAGCTAGACCAGTTCTATAAGCAAACGGCATCTGATAGCGTAAGTAAGTCGCGCTTCTGGGCTGCTGTGCCGTCCGATGACCTGGCTATTCGGAAGATCCATTCAGGACTCCCGGCAATGATTGCTGAGCGCTTGTCTGATATCGTTGTAGCTGACCTGGACGGCATTGAGCTGGAGAACAAGGAGCAGACGGATCTATGGGATGAGATAGCCAAGGATAACGACTTCGATGAGTTGGTAGGCGAATCCATCATTGAGACGCTTGTAGCTGGTGACGGGGCGTTCAAAATTACACTGGATACTGAAATTACCGATTATCCGATTATTGAGTTCTACAGCGGAGACCTGGTCAACTATAAGCGTGATCGTGGGCGACTGCAGGAAGTCATTTTTTACACCGATTACCGCTTTAAGGATAAGGACTATCGCCTTGAGGAGACGTTCGGACGAGGGCATATCAAGTACAGGCTGCTTAACTCGGAAGGTAAGGAAGTGCCGTTGTCTACGGTGCCTGAGACGGCTGAGCTGCAAGAGGTTACATATTCAGGTGACTTCATCATGGCCGTACCGCTCATGTTCTTCCGGAGTAAGAAGTGGAAGGGCCGAGGCAAGTCGATATTCGACAGCAAGGCTGACAGCTTCGATGCGCTAGATGAGGTCATCAGCCAATGGGTAGATGCTATACGCGCCGGTAGGGTGCAGAAATACATTCCTGAAGACTTGATCCCTAAGAATCCACAGAACGGGGCTCTGATGAAGCCTAACCCGTTTGATAACCAGTTTATCCGCGTCGGTAGTGTAATGGCCGAGGATGCAAAAGGTCAGATCGATATGGTGCAGCCAGCAATCCTGTATGAGGCGTTCGTGGCCAGCTATGCCAGTGCATTGGACATGTGTTTGCAAGGGATAGTGTCACCATCTACCCTTGGCATCGATCTCAAGAAGCTAGACAATGCTGAGGCGCAGCGCGAGAAGGAGAAGGCCACGTTGTACACTCGCGGCAAGATTATCGAACGACTAAACGAGGTTATCCCGCAGTTGGTTGATACGGTGCTGAAGGTATACGACACGATGCGTGGTCGCGGTGTCGGAGATTACAAGCCGAGTATTAAGTTCGGGGAATATGCATCGCCGTCATTTGATGCTGTGGTCGAAACAGTTGGTAAGGCTCGTACATTCGGCATAATGAGCGTTGAGCGCGCTGTCGAGGAGTTGTATGGCGACACCTGGACGGACGAGGAAAAGGCCGAAGAGGTTCAGCGCTTGAAAGATGAGCAAGGGATCAGCGTCGAGGAACCAGCTCTGAACCGTGATGATCCACCAGATGATCTGGATGATGACGAATGAGCAAGTACAACATTCGCAACATATTCGCGGAAATGGAGCTTGACCTAATCAAGTCTATGCAGCGTAACCTTAAACGTCATGAGGACGAAGAAGAGGAAATGGGCTTCGAGTGGGAGCAGTGGCAGCAGCGAAAGCTTCAGGATCTGCAGAAGTACCGTAAGGAGACTCGGCAGCTCATCAAAAAATACGAGCCAGAAGTTGATCAGGCTGTCGATACAGGCATCATAGGAGCGTTTCGGCGTGGTGTGGATCGTGTCCGTAGTCTATGGGATAAGATCACCGGGAAGAAGCCAAAGGTCGAATCAGAAGACGGATCCGATTCCAGCTTCTTCAAGATCAATGAGGCCCGCGTCAATGCTTTGGCTGAGGCATCCCAGAATGATCTAAAGCAAGCCAGACATGCTATGCTGCGCCAGGCGGACGACGTATATCGTCAAACGATCTATAAGGCTCAGGTGTATCTAAACAGTGGAGCTGCTTCGCTTAATCAGGCTGTCGACATGGCGACTCGAGATTTCCTGGATAAAGGCTTCGATTGTATTGAGTTTTCGAATGGCCGACGAATGAACGTTGCCAGTTATGCTGAGATGGCGCTGCGTACATCCTCACAACGGGCAGTGTTTGCAGGCGAAGGTGCCAAACGTGATCAGCTTGGTATTCGGACTGTGGTCATATCCGCGCACGCTAATTGCTCTAAACTCTGTCTGCCATACCAGGGCAAGGTATTCATCGATGACGTATACAGCAAGGGTACTGTAAAGGATGGTAAGTACCCGTTGCTCAGCACGGCAATAGCAAACGGTTTGTTTCATCCCGGGTGCAGGCACAACATGACGACATTTGTGCCTGGTAAGAGCCGACTACCGCTGCCTGTGGATGATGAAGAAGCTTTGGAAAACTACGAGGCAGAGCAGCGTCAGCGCTACATGGAGCGACAGATCAGGAAGTATAAACGTCGGGAAGCTGGCAGCATCGATTCGGCCAATCAGGAGGCAGCCGATGCCAAGGTGAAAGAGTGGCAGAAGCGCTTGAGAGAGCACATCAAGGCAAATGAGCATTTGCGGCGAGACTCTAGGCGCGAACGAATACATGTATAGATTGGCTCCGGTTGAGACTGCTGGGGCCTATTGCTCGTTGGTCGGAGCATATCGACCGACTCCCGTAGCTGGAGAGCAGCTATAAAAATCTATGGAGGATGATGATAAATGGATTGGTTGAAGGAATTGTTGAAAAAGGCAGGCTTTGAGGAAGCAAAAATTGATGGAATCGTTGCAGAGGTTAGCAAAGAGCTGCCAAAGTACACTGTTCCGAAAGACAAATATAACGAGCTGTCAGAAGCGAAGAAGAAGGCCGAAAAGGACGTTACTGATCGAGATAAGCAGATTGAGGAACTTGGCAAGACTGCAGGGCTGTCTGAGGACTTGAAAAAGCAGATTGAAACATTGACTGCAGCCAATAAAGAAGCTGCCGAAAAGCACGCTGCCGAACTAAAGGAGCTCACACTTACTAACGCTATTTCGGCTGCACTCAACGGTAAAGCACACAATGAAAAGGTTGTAACCGGACTGATCAATAGAGAAAAGTTGGTCATAGGGGATGAGGGCAAGATTGTAGGACTAGAGGAACAGCTTACAGCTCTGAAATCCTCTGATGGGTATTTGTTCAAGGATGACACCCAACAACAACAGCAGCAGACGCCTCCGGGATTCCGTGTAGGAGGTGGCGGTAACCCGAACCCACCGGCTGCAACGGCGTCTCTCAAGGACGCAATAGCAGCTCATTTTCAAAAATAATAATTAGGAGTGATTCATAATGGCAGTAACACTGAGTGAGGCAAAGAAAAACGTACAAGATGCCCTAACGATGGGCGTGATTGATGAATTTCAGAAGAGCAACTTTTTATTGCAAAACCTGACGTTTGATGATGCAGTGTCACCAACGGGTGGCGGTGCCACATTGACCTATGGCTACACACGTCTTATCACTCAACCGACGGCCGCTTTCCGTGCCGTAAATGAAGAGTACACACCGCAGGAAGTTACCAAGCAGCGGCATAACGTGGATCTGAAGATCTTCGGTGGCACGTTCCAAATTGACCGAATCATCGCTGGAATGGGTGGCATTGTGTCTGAGGTGCAACTGCAATTGGAACAGAAGGTAAAGGCTGCACAGGCACTGTTTAACGACACGGTAATTAATGGAGACTCCGCAGTAGAAGCGAAGGCATTTGATGGATTAGAAAAGGCCCTGACAGGTTCTAGCACGGAGTATCTCCCTACAGATGCCATCGACTTGTCAACATCCGAAGCAGTGGATAAGAACTATAAAGTGTTCTTGGATCAATTGGATGAGTTCCTCATGGGACTAGACGGGACACCTTCTGGCATCATGGGTAACTTGAAACTGATCGCAAAAATTCGCGCATGTGCCCGCCGTGCTGGTATGTATACGATCTCGCGTGATGAGTTTGGCCGTCAAGTTGAAAAGTACAATGAGACGCCGCTTGTTGACCTTGGGGCAAAAACCGGTACTAATGACCCTGTTGTTGCAACGAAAGCGTCTGGGGAAACTTCGTTGTTCGCAGTGCGTTTAGGCTTGGATGGTTTCCATGGTGTTTCGATGGCTGGACAACCGCCTGTTCGCACATGGCTGCCTGATTATACGACATCTGGAGCAGTTAAGACAGGTGAAGTTGAGATGGTTGCTGCTGTTGCACTCAAGGCTACTAAAGCAGCAGGCGTTATGCGCAAGATCAAAGTATCGTAAGGAGGGATGATAAAACATGGCTAAAGTAATTGCACCGAACAAAGAATACACCGGCATTTCTGCTGGTGTAACGTTTGCTAACGGGGTTGGAGAAACGGATAACCCACATCTACTCGTATGGTTTGAGTCAAATGGGTATGAGGTTGAGAGGGAGCCTGTTGTCGAACAGGATAATCAAACTGACATTTCCCCTTCTCCTGATCCCATTGTGCCTCCAGGAGATGGAGAGCAAGCAGAGGTTGAAACTGTTGAGAAGCCATCGAAGAGTACCAAATCCGGAAAGTAGGTGAGCGACATGGCCTATGCAACAACGGACGAGTATGAACGGTACGGAAATGGCAACATCCCGATAGGGAAGCTGGATAAGGCGCTACAGCGAGCATCTGACCAAGTAGACAGTATGACATATAACCGCATTGTGGCGTGTGGCTTTGATGGTCTCACGCCTTTTCAGCGTACCAATGTAGTCAAGGCTGTCTGTCAGCAGGCTGATTTCCAGTACCAGTATGGTGATTACTTGGATGCTCCTCTAGCTGGATACTCTGCAGGCAGCGTCTCGCTTTCGTTCAAGTCTGTAGAGGGTGCGGGAGGGGTTAAGACGACTGATGCCGTCATCGGGCTGCTACGCGCTACAGGTTTGACGGATAGGAGGTTGTGCTGATGCGGGGCAAGTTGCCATTCCCACAATGGATTCTGAATACGCCGATTAAAGTATATCGTACCGAGTTGTCAGACGATGGGGAGGCTGTCGAGGAAATAATCTTTGATGGGCTCGCATGTTATGACGAAAAGATGCGCCAGAAGCTGGACAAGGAGCGCCGTTTGGTTACAATGTCAGGCAAAGTGATCATTAAGGGCGATATCCTGCCCGGTGAACTAATTGAGGGCTTTGTCCAAGTTGGTGGGGCGCAGCGAACCATCTTTAGCTCTTCGAGGCCGCAGAATCCAGATGGGAGCATCTTCTCCACAGAATTGGAGTTGATGTAGATGGTGAAGGTTAAAACGAAAATGAACCGACGTGCCATCCAAAAGATTTCGTCGGCTCAGCTACAAGCCTTGGAACAAGTTGTGGATGGGAAAACGGAAGGCATCCTGACTGAAATTGCGAACGAACAGGTCGTTCCGAAGCAGACCGGTGAACTGGAGCGCGGTGCCTGGGTAGACAAGACGGGGCTCAAGCGCGGCAAGGTTAAGATCGTATATGACACGCCGTATGCTCGCAGGCTCTATTGGCATCCTGAGTATCGCTTCAGGCAGGATAAAAACCGTAATGCGCAAGGCAAGTGGCTGGAACCATGGGTCAATGGTGAAAAGACGGAGTCACTTGTAGGCCGTTTTAAGAAGCTGGTCAAGCGGCTTGCAGGAGGATTTATTAAATGACGCTGATGCTATCGGAAATCCGCGATTGGATGAAGACTCAAATACAGAGCCCCAATTGGTATATCGGCAAGATAGACGGTAGCAAACCGGAATGTATCGGTTTGTACAATATCAATACCGGCGGAAGGCCATATATTGCAATCGGCGGGCTGGATAATACGTCATACGCCATGAAAGCCGTATCCATCTTAATACATTGGTCAAAGAACGCCGATAAAGCGGAGCGCAAGGCCCATGAGGTCTACGCTTCGCTTTTTGGTCGTGGTGATGCGAGAATCAGCGGCCGTCGCGTAATTACATTTGACATGCGGACACCTGAGCCTGTCAACGTCGGTACGGATGATGAGGGCATATACGAATATGTCATAGAGACAACTATTTACTATGAAAGGTAGGGAGAGCGTATGGCGACTACTGGTGTTTTCCCAGTACACAATAACGTTTTTAAGATTGGTATCAATGGACGCGCTTCAGTCGCTCCAGGGGACATGGTTACCGTGAAGGACCTGGAGACATTTAGTCCAAGTATCGACGGTAACACAGAAGAGTGGACGCCGATGGATCAGGGGGGATGGACACGCCGTGCAGTAACCGGGAAAGGGCTGACCTTCAGCTTTTCTGGTAAAAGGCACTACGGCGACCCAGGGAATGATTACATCGCAGGGCTGCTGCTCGGTACGGGGCAAGAGGTCGAAACTAAATTCGAGTGGATCATGCCATCTGGGGCGAAGCTCACCATGGACTGTGTGATCAATCTGACGCAGCCAGGTGGCGGTGACAGTACCAACATCGATGGCTTGGAATTTGAGCTTCTATCAGACGGCAAGCCAACATTTACACCAGCAACAAAAACACCATAATTTAAGGGGGATTATTCCATGTCAAAGATTATTAACCTGACTGATAAATTTTCTAAGGACGAGCAATCGTCCATTCAAATCGGCAATAAAAAGTATCCAATTAATAATAGCGTAGAAGCTGTACTTGGTTTTGAGGAACTGGCAGATGGCGCAACGGTCAAAGGGTTATTAAATGCAATTGAAGGGGCGCTCGGCAAGAAAGCCGTGAATGAAATTGGTGTTTCCAAAATGACCGTTGCGAACTTGAAAGTTCTTATGTCCGGTCTGGTAGCAGCAATGCAAGGGTTGACGTACGAGGAAGCTGCTGCGCGATTTCAACAGTAGCAGCGGGCCGGATAACTGGTACGATCTGCGAGAAGATTGGCCATTAATCGAGGCGAGTCTTGCCAAGCAGTATGGTATCCGCATTCGGCAGCACGGGGACATGCCGTGGGAGGAGTTTTGCACCTTGGTGAGCGGTTTGATGTCTGACACACCGTTAGGGTCTGTGGTTACGATTAGGGCCGAGAATGATCCAAAGGTAATCAAGGGATTCAACGCCGACCAGAAACGTATTTACAACGGCTGGCGTAAACGACGAGCGGAGCGAAAGCTGGATGACCAGGTCAAACTGAATCAAGAAATGCAAGCTCTGGAGACTGCAATGGCCCGCATGTTCGGGGGTGGCGTAGATGTCTAGTGTAGGACAGATAGATTTAGACCTAGGGCTAAATTACGGCCCCTTCCGGCAGGATCTTAACGGAATCGCCGGTACTGCTACCAACTTAGTCGGTGGAGCGTTTCGGAGCCTTGGTGGCATTATAGCGGGTGCATTTGCCGTCAATAGTATTGTCAATTTCAGCCGGGAGGCCATTAATCTGGCATCCGACCTTGCGGAAGTGCAAAACGTCGTAAACGTTACGTTCGGATCGATGACTGGTCAGATCAACAACTGGTCATCGAACCTGATCGAGTCGTTTGGTTTATCTGAGCTATCTGCAAAAAAATACGCGTCCACAATGGGTGCGATGCTTAAATCGTCTGGTTTAACCGGTGAGGCCATGAAGGAGATGTCTGTCAGATTGACAGAGCTATCTGCCGACATGGCTTCTTTTTATAACCTGAAAAACGATGAAGCCTATTACAAAGTCTTTTCCGGTATGGTCGGCGAAACAGAGCCACTTAAGCAGTTAGGCGTCAATATGTCCGTCGTGAATATGGAAGCATACGCCATGTCCCAGGGGATCACAAAGTCGTGGATGTCCATGACACAGGCTGAACAGACCATGCTGCGGTATGGATACCTATTGAAGGTGACAGGCGATGCCCAGGGCGACTTTGCTCGGAACGGTGACAGCTGGGCGAACAGGGTTCGGATAATGACTGAACGCTGGAATATCTTCAAGGGCACGATGGGGGCAGGTTTCATCAATATCCTGTCTCCAATTATTCAGGGGTTAAACTGGCTGATATCTAAGCTGCAGATTGCTGCCGCGTACTTCCGAGCCTTTACAGAGCTTGTCTTCGGGGATGCAGTGAATGCCGGTGGAGCTGGAGCTGTCGCACCACTGAATGATACTGCCGATGCAGCCACTGGCGCTGCTGGCGCGGTAGACGAGGCGGGTAAGGCGGCAGAAAAGGCAGGCAAGAAGAGTAAGAAGGCTAGCAAGGACATGAAGAATAGCCTGGCCGGGTTTGACCAGTTGAATACGCTGGCAAAATCCACAGCGGGGGCGGTGGATGATGCAGCGGATGGAGCTGGCGGCCTTGGGGCATTTGCTGGCCTGGGTAATCTTGATCTAGGCACGCCTACCATCAACGTTGATCCTGTCAAGCAGCAGGTGGCGGCATTCATTAGTGATCTTAAATCACGGTTTACCGAGGCATGGGGATTCATATCTGCAGGCTGGGCCGGAATGGCTCCGGCTTTGCAGCCGTTTGTAGACATGATGGATCCGATCGGTAAATCTGTCACCAATATAGGGAATACGTTCAAACGGCTGAAAGATGGCTTCCTGGTACCTGTTGCAAAGTACATCTTAGGTAACTTTATCCCATCGATCGTAATCGGGTTTACGAAAGCTTTTGCACCAGTCATTGCAAAACAGATAGTATGGGCGTTTCAGACATTTGATAAGACATTCCGCAATGTGACCAATCAAGCCATCAAACTGTGGGATACTGTGTGGCTGCCAAGTTTAGATCGGGCCAAGAACGCATTTGTAATGGCAATGCCGGTTATTGCTGGAGCATTGCAAAGCCTATTAACCAACACTATCAATCCATTTGTAGACTTCATGCTTAATGGCTTTGCTATACCGTTGTCTACAACGATTACAGAAACTATCGTACCTATCTACGCAAATACGTTGGTGTGGGCATTCCAGACATTTGCGAAGTCAGCGACTAACGCAGTCAATCATATTAATGAATTGTGGAAGGGCACGCTGTTCCCTTCGCTAGTGAAGCTTCGCGATATGTTTATGGACGTTATTCCTCAGATAGGAAAAGCATTTGAAAAGTTACTGGACGGGACGATCAAACCGTTCGTTGATTATGCGCTGAATGATTTCATTATCCCAATCTCGGCCAAGGTGATTGATACGCTGGTACCAGTATTCACCGACACCCTAGTCTGGGCATTTAAAGAGGCTGCCAACACATTCGAATGGGCAGTAAAGCTGATCAACGATGTCTATAATACGGTGCTGAAACCTGTGTTCGATTTGATCAAAAAGATTGTCATGGACACCTTGGAGACGATAAAGGGGCTCTGGGATAAATATGGTGCAGAATTGCTGACCAGCCTTTCTGAGGCCATGGAGAACATCCGGAACACGTTCCAAAAGCTGTGGGATGACGTCTTGAAGCCGATTATCGAGCCGTTTCTGAAAAAGCTGAATGAAATCTGGGAAGGTAGTTTGAAGGGTATCATCAAGCAAGTGGGCGAGGTGGTAATGAAGCTGGTAACAGCGGCGCTGGAGATCTATAACAAGTTCATCAGCCCACTGATCAACTACGTCATAGATCAGCTTGCTCCTGGTTTCGTGAAGGGTTTTAACATCGTGCTTAATATCGTGACGACAGTCATATCCAGTGTGGGAGATATCATCAAGGGGCTGCTCAGAACGCTGGGCGGCATTATAGATTTTGTCACAGGCGTTTTTACGGGAGATTGGAAGAAGGCTTGGACTGGGGTTAAGGATATCTTTGGAGGTATCTTTGATTCCCTTTACGGACTTGTTAAGGCACCGCTGAACTTGATCATTGACGCCATTAACTCGGTCATTGACGGTTTCAACAGCATCAGCATTAGTATTCCAGAAGTCGAGGTTTTCGGCCATAAAATCGGCGGGGGCTCAATCGGTGTGCCGCAGATCCCGAAAATACCACGCCTTGCTAAGGGTGGTCTTGCTTACGGACCGACACTGGCTATGGTAGGGGATAACAAGGGGGCAGGCGTTGACCCTGAGGTTGTTTCGCCACTTTCCAAGCTGCAGAACATGCTGGGAGCAAACAACCAGCCTGTAGTGGAAGTGCTGATGAGGATATTGGAGGCACTCGAGAAGAACGGTCAAGGGCAGGTTATCCAAGTTGACAGCACTGTACTAGGACGGGTTGTAGCCAATGCAATAAACGACATTACCCGGCGCACTGGACGATCACCATTAACCACATAGAGAGGAGGCGCTACATGAAAATCTTGATCGACGGCCAAGAGATTGCCGCCTATCCGTCAACCTTTCAGGTAACCATTTTGGATATTGATGACGGGAACTCGTCTGTCCGGACAGCAAACGGTACGCTCAACCGGGATCGGGTGGCCGTTAAGCGGCAGGTTGATATGACTTGGGGTGTACTGAGCGAACAACAGATATCAAGCATATTAAAAGCCATGTCGAATGTATTTTTCGATTTTACATTCCCGGATCCAATGACTGGCGGAAGCCTCACGAAAAAAATGTACGTAGGGAATCGACCAGCTCCATTCAGTGTAGTATCGAATGGCGTTGTACATTGGAACGGACTCAAATTGACGTTGACAGAGAGGTGATCTGATTGTATCCAATATCGCCGCTCTATGCTGATTACTTACGGCGGCCAGACCGGGAATTTATCGTCAAGGCAACCGTGGGATCCGAGGAATTTGACAATACCAGGATCGTAGATTTTAGTATCGAGAATAGTTTGAGTCTAACGGATGGATTCCAGCTCGGAACGGCCATTCCATCTAAGCTCGCCATTAAACTGCGAACAAATTATATTGTGCCGCCGAATGCACGAATCGTTCCCTATCTATCTTTGTCTATGTCGGGGTTGACTTGGCTGCAGGCGCAGTATCCTTGGCAGGACGTAGATATCAATTGGAACGGTACCAGTACAAACTGGCTGCCGCTTGGTGAGTTCTTCGTAGACAGTCGCGAACGAATTAACGATGTATGGACTTACGTCTGCTATGATAAGTTGGTTTTTGCTGATGTGGCCTACATATCGTCCCTGACCTATCCTGCTACACAGCGGGCTGTCTTTGATGAGATATGCAACCGGTTGGGATGGACATATGACAACAGCGTGCAGATTAATCCGACTTATCAGATCCAAGCAGGACCAGCAGGATATAGCATGCGCCAGGTGCTCGCGTATATCGCCGCTGCCAATAGTGCGAGCCTGTACGTGGACAAGGCCGGTACATTAAAGTTCAAGAGGTTCACGGCAACTGAGGAGCCTGTCTTTGCGATGACCACAGCCGATTATGTCAGCGCGAAGCAGACCAATCCGGTCAAGACATATACCAGGATAGTGGCCACGTACAACACAGAGGATGATTTACAATACGAGGCTGGTAGCGGAGATGAAAATCACACCCTGTATATTGAAAACCCGTTTGTGACACAGAGCATGGTTAATGACATGCTTAGTGCAATGAACGGGTTTTCCTACTTGCCATTGACTATTGATGCTCGTGGCTACCCGCAGCTTGAGCAAGGAGACGTAATTGCCTTTGAGCAGCAAGAAGGTAGTACATGGGACGATACGGTTTCAGCTTGGCAGGATACACACATTCCGTGGGATGGAATTGTCCGGTACAAGTCGATCATCTTGCACCAGGTATTCAGTTTTGCGGGTGGGCTTCGTATGTCGCTGGAAGCACCATCCGTGTCGGCCCAGCAGAGCGAATTTGTCGTTGAAGGCAGTCTTTCACAGCAGGTCAACAAGCTGGACAAGAACGCCGTAAAAGAGGGGAAGAACTATTATGGTGCGACGATTACACGAACTGACGGCCTGATTATCGAACGAGAAGATCATAAGAGCAAAGTTATCCTGAACAGTGATAAGCTCTCATTCCAGGCTAACGGACAAGACAAAATATACTTCGATCCTTGGGCTGGCCGTTACAAGTTTAATGGTACGTTAGAGGCGACTGACGGCATATTCAGCGGCGACTTACAAGCTGCAGGTGGAACGTTTACGGGGACGCTTCGTGGTGTAGACGGTGATTTCTCTGGCGAGCTGCGAGCGGCACGGGGAACATTTGCTGGTGACCTGCAGGCAGCAGGTGGGACATTCACGGGCACCCTCCGCGGGGTAGATGGAGATTTCTCTGGAACCATAACTGCATCTACTATAAACGGTGGCACGATTAACGGAACAACCATTATCGGTTCTTCCATAAAGACGGCAGTATCTGGAGGAAGGATTGAGCTTGATCCCAACGGTTTCATGTTCTATGACAACTCTGGTAGACAGAGGGTAAAGCTGGGGTGGAACTCGGCAGCGGACATTTCCGGGCACACGTACTATAATTCTAGCGGTTCGCCGATGGGGATTGTGTATGCTATCACTGAGGAAATGCATGTTATAGGCAATCGTGACTTACGTCTTGGGGCAAGTGGAACGATCTATTTACAGGGGCCCGTAAACTTCAATTCTTCAGTATCGGGACTAAGGTTGGGCATCAGTGAAATAATTGGACTTCAAGAACAACTGAGATCCTTGCAATCACAACTTGACAGTCTTCGCCGCTCGTTCAGTAACCATAGTCATACAGTTAATATCGGAACTCACAACCACGGCAACAATCAGAACCAAAACTGGGGCGGAACCTTCACAACGTCGACCCCGTAGTGATATGATAGAGGTAAATATTGCTACGGAGGATTTTCTATATGAAAAAATGGGCGTATCTAGTAAGTGGTGTTGTCATTGGTTCTTTGATTGCAACTGCAGGAAGTGCATTTGCTGATCAAATCAAGTCACTTGTGGGAAAGAAGGTAACAGGTGAGTATACGGTAATCGTAAACGGAAAAGAGCTCCAAGATAAAGGAGCAGTGATTGACGGTAAAACCAACGTCCCTGTACGCGGGGTTTCTCAGGCGTTAGGAGCTGATATACGGGTGGAAGGTAAAAAGATATTAGTAACATCTAAACAAGAGGTAAGTGCTTCGGCTGAAGGCTCAACTAAATCTGATAAGAATGGAAATAAATATATGACGGATTCTAAAGAGAGTCTAGAAGTTTTGAGAGATAGTATCAAAAATAATAGAATCAAACCAGCCGTAGAGGGAAGAAAAAACATTGTTGCGGAGATTGAAGATCTCAGAAAAGAGGAAGAAAAGTCAGGGGTCAAAGCACCCGTGCTTGAGGCAATTGAAAAGCAGCTTGCCGAATACGATAAAATGATTGCAGAAGATACCGAAGAACTTCGTCTTGTCGAGGAAGCTTTAGCAACGAAGAAATAACCAAATACCAATCATTCAGGTCTCGCTAATAGCGGGGCCTTTTTGTTTGTAAGGAGGCATTTATGGCACAAGTACAACCTATTATCCGCATTGAGTTGGATCCAACCCAGCCCGTGCCCGAGATATGCGCTGTCATCATGGCCGTGACTCCATATCATCCTGGGCAAGAGAAAGCAATATTGCTGGGTGTTCAGGAAGCCATTGAGAAACGGCTAGAGCAATTAAGCCAGAAAGGAGATGAGGCTAGTGGCAAATAGATATTGTAACCTGATTGGATCGAAGAAGATAAGCGAAGACTTTGGCAACATCAACATCGGCTTTGATAAGGTGCAGCAGGAGATGGATGCAGGCGATGCTACGGCAGCGGCTCATATTGCCGATAAGACCATCCACGTCACTCAGGCCGATAAGG
>NZ_JMDX01000028.1:0-38306 GCF_000935845.1 Paenibacillus sp. E194 | reverse complement strand
CTGTATACGAGCATTATTCCTACCTTGCTCGTACCGAAGCTGGCACAGGCAGTATTGGAATCAAATGCGGTAAAGATTTTTGTATGTAATGTGATGACTCAGCCGGGAGAAACGGATAACTATTCCGTGAGTGATCATTTGGAAGCTGTTCAGCTTCATGTCGGCACTCAATTGTTCGACTATGTTATCGTGAATAATGGGGAGATTCCGCCGCAAGTTCAGGATAAATATGCCGAACAGGGGGCGAAGGCTGTCCATTTGGATATGGAAGAAGTGACGAAGCGTGGATATCAGGTAATCGCGGATTCCTTAGTGCTGTTCCGCACCTATCTACGTCACGACGCAGATAAGCTTAGTCATCATATTTATCAGCTTGTGGAAAATTGGATGTTACGAAAGAGGTGAGCCGCTATGTCTTTTGCAGCACAGACAAAAAAAGAATTAACCATGATCGAATCCGAGTCGTGCTGTGAGAAGGCGGAACTGTCTGCGCTAATGCGTATGAACGGTTCTGTGCAGCTCTCGTCCAACCGCAAGGTAATATTGGACATTTCTACAGAGAATGCAGCGATCGCACGCCGCATTTATACGCTTGTTAAAACGTATTTTCAAGTGCATACGGAGCTGCTTGTACGCAAGAAGATGCGCTTGAAGAAAAATAATGTGTACATTGTACGTATTCCGACGCGTGTGCAGGAGATTTTGCGTGACCTGCACATTGTATCGGAAGGGTTCTTGTTCACGGACGGCATTGACACGCAGATTGTTAAAAATAACTGCTGCAAACGCGCATATTTACGAGGAGCGTTCATGGCAGGAGGATCGGTGAATAATCCAGAGGGATCTTCCTATCACTTGGAGATATCCTCGATGTACGAGGAACATTGCCGCGCATTAGTTGATCTGGCGAATGAGTTCCAGTTGAATGCACGATTTATTGAGCGCAAGAAGGGCTTCGTCCTGTACATCAAAGAGGGCGAGAAAATTATTGAGTTCCTCAATATCATCGGTGCTCACCAGGCGCTGTTCAAGTTCGAGGATGTCCGTATTATGCGGGATATGCGCAACTCCGTGAACCGAATCGTCAATTGTGAAACGGCTAACTTGAATAAGACGATTGGTGCTGCTGTGCGCCAAATCGAAAATATTCGTTATTTGGATAGGCATCTTGGATTAGATAAGCTCCCAGATAAGCTGAGAGAAGTTGCCGAGGTCAGATTGGCACACCCGGATATTAATCTGAAGGAAGTGGGAGAGCTTCTGGGCGGTAAGGTTAGTAAATCCGGTGTCAATCATCGACTGCGCAAGATAGACGAGCTGGCTGAGCGAATGCGCAACGGATAGCGAGATAAACTTTATTCCTCGCTTAAAATCGTTTATAATGCTAATATGTGATGAAATAGAGCAAATTAGCGTAAATTTGTGTAATGTAAACTACATGGAATATAGGGGGTATGATTCGCATGGCTCAACAACCAATTGTCGTACGTTTGAAGACTGGACTGCACGCAAGACCTGCGGCCTTGTTCGTTCAAGAAGCGAATAAATATTCTTCGGATATCTTCGTTGAAAAAGAAGATAAGAAAGTCAATGCTAAGAGCATCATGGGAATTATGAGTCTCGCAATCAGCACCGGTACGTCAATTACCATTACTGCGGACGGCGCGGACGCTGATCAGGCTGTAAGCGCTTTAGTCGGGCTTGTAAGCAAGGAAGAATTGGACAGCTAATCTGTAGCTGACATCGTGTTCAATCATAGTGGAAGCAGCGAGCTGCCACTGTGATCAAGAGAAGAGCCGTAAAGGCTCTTTTTTTATTATGGTAAGCTTGTTGAATGGTGCATCAGATGAACGGTATGAAATGTGATACAGCCTAATCACTTGAAGGAGATTAGGCTGTATTTGTGTGCGGCTGTTACGATTGATTGTCGCAACCTATTCTCTATAGACGTCAACAGAACCTTTTACATTCCCATTAATGCGCAGACGGTATGTATTGCCTGGCTTGAGCTTATAGAAGTATACAGGTGCATTTTGATAACCTACACTAAGTTCGCGTGATTCTTCGATCAAATAACCTGCCCAAGGGTAGTACATCTCTAATTCGACCTTGAATTTTGCATTGCCGCCGGTATTTTTCTCAGAGCTGACGTTCAACTGGAGGGTAGTGCGGAGAGTATCGCTAGGAACCGCGATGTCTTTCTTAATTTGTTGTTGGGTTGTCGTGGAGAAATCAGCTGACCATTCGTATACAGCGATATATGCCTTAGGAATGTCTTGTTTTTGGAATACCTTCGAATACCCCGATTCCGGGCCGTACTTCTGTTCGATCATCACTTCATCAGCAGATTTGGCTGATAATGATGCAGGAGCAAGCATGCTCAATGCAAGAGCGACAAGTAAAGCAAATTTTCCTTTGTTACGAATCACATGTATTCCTCCTCAGACATCTTTTAATGGAAACTTACAGCTCTACCATATCATGGATTTTAAGCGACCGACAGGTCGAAATAAGCATAAAATGACAAGAATTGTATAAAACTGTAGGTTAATGATTATAAAATGACCTGCAGCGTTACATTTGTACCGACTCAATAACCGCAGAAAATACATCTAAAGTTATGTCCGGACTTGCAACAATATTTACCTTATTAACGTTTAGAAGACAAGAAGCAAGTCAATCTTACATTCTATAACGTGATGGAGGAATGGATTATGACGCAATTGACAGGAAGAATGACATGGCGTCGAATGACGATGGCGGTCATGCTTACAGGAGCGCTGCTTGTGGGGACAGGAGTTGCAGCACCAGTGCCTGTGCATGCAGCAGCGGCAGAATTCAGTGTGAAGGATACGGTGAACGTATCGGGCATGGGAGAATTGGAAGTAACGCCTGATGTGGCTTATGCGGAGCTGGCAATTGATACACGTGGGAAAACAGCGGCTGAAGCACAAAAGCAAAATGCCGTGTTGTTCGAAAAAGTGAAACAGGTGCTTACTTCGAAATATGGTGTTCAGGAAAAAGATCTGAAGACGGTCAATTTCTCGGTTAATCCTGAATATAAATACGTGGAAAATAAAGAGCCTCAAATCATAGGTTATCAAGCACAGCATGCTGTGCGTGTGACGTATCGTGATTTGAATCGCCTAGGGAGCTTAGTAGATGCTGCTACCGATGCAGGTGTGAACCGAGTAGTCCGTATTCAATTCGATACGGAGAAGCGTACTGACTATGAGGCACAGGTGTTGGAGAAAGCAGTACAGCATGCAGCGAAGAAGGCATCCGCACTCGCGAAAGCGGCTGGCCGTGAAGCAGGTGCAGCACTTACGATTACTGAGTCTGGGGCGGATTGGTCCCCGATACGCGTGATGTACGACGCAGCAGCAAGCCCGTCGGATATGAAAAAGGATGTGGCTTCAACTTCTTTGCAGGGCGGCCTTATTAAGTTGAATGCGCAGGTGCAAATTCAATATCAATTGAAATAATGAACGCAGTAACAACTGAAATGAAGCGTGCAGTAAACAGCGTTGACTTGGTTGAAAGCATTCTGTAAAATCAATGAAATATTCCCAATTAGGCAAGCAATAGTACGTCAGAAATGGCGCTGTATCAAGGGGCACTCGTGTCAGAAATGACATAGTGCCTTTTTGTATGGACGCCATCTTGGATTAGGGGTTGTATTTTAGGGAACAAAGCCCTAGAATGTAACAGGGGAAATGAATATTATCGTATTCTCCGATAGTTCGAATGTAAATAAGTGCCTCATGGCCTGATCGCTATTGGAAATAGGTCGAACCGTTGAAAAGAAATGTATGTTTTTGTCGAAATTACGTTAAAATAAGTTGTATCGTCAGACAAAACGATGTATATTGGATATGCAAAAACGCCAACGTGAACGGGACGTAGAAGCCATACCAATGGATATGGCTTTTTTTGCTTAATGAATAAGAACGTATCCTATACACTGCGCGCATTCTTGTTCATCCCATTTGGGGTAGTGCTGCAGGGCGTGTTAGCTTGCCATTCGATGGCATGCTGCATGCAGGAACAGCTGCTCCAATTGGCAGACTGACGATGTAAGGGGTTGATGCTAATGATTGAACTGGTAAATGTGGAGAAGCATTTTGCCGGGCAACCCGTTGTGCATCCTCTGTCGCTTACGATTGGCGAAGGGGAATTTTTGACGCTGCTCGGTCCGAGTGGTTGTGGGAAGACAACCATTTTACGCATGATTGCTGGCTTTGAACAGCCTTCATCTGGCCATATCCGCCTAGATGGAGAAGATGTTACGAACTTACCTCCGAACAAGCGGAATTTGAATCTTGTATTTCAACATTACGCGTTGTTCCCTCATATGACGGTCGAGCAAAATATTCAATTCGGCCTAAAGATGAAGAAAATTCCGCAAGCTGAACAGCGCAAGCGTATTGATGAAGCCATTCGCTTGACGCAACTTACAGCACTTGCGAAGCGTTATCCACATCAATTGTCTGGTGGACAGCAGCAGCGTGTTGCGATTGCACGGGCAATTGCGAACAAGCCGAAGGTGCTGCTATTGGACGAGCCGCTCGGTGCACTTGATCTGCAGCTGCGCAAAAATTTGCAGGCTGAACTGAAGCAATTGCAGCGGAGCTTGGGCATTACATTCGTATATGTAACCCATGATCAAGAAGAAGCGATGATGATGTCGGATCGAATCGTGATTATGAATAACGGACGTGTCGAACAGATCGACTCTCCTAAAAATATTTACGAACGCCCGGAGACGTTGTTTGCAGCTACGTTTGTAGGGGAGAACAACGTATTCCATGAAGAGAACCTCTTCACCGTACGTCCAGAGAAAATTCACGTGACAGCGGATGTGGAATGTGCACCTCGTACTGGAATTATTCAGGATATCGTTTATTTGGGGAATATCCACAAGCTGATCGTGCACTTGGATAACGACCAAACGAACGTATCGGTTGTGCTTGACTTCAAGGACGAGCGGACGTGGGAGATTGGTCAGCATATTGGAGTAAGCTGGAGTAAGCAAGATGAGGTGATGATCGGCTCATGAAACGCTCATTTGGCATCATTGCGCCGGTCGTATTGTGGCTGACGATATTCCTTGTCGTGCCGATGATCGCGGTCATCGCTGTATCCTTCATGCAGCGCGACGAGCTCGGCAATATCGTCTTTTCGTTTACGCTGAACAATTATGAACGATTTTTCGATCCCTTATACTTGGGTATTTATTGGGATACGCTGTGGCTATCTGTGTTAACAACAGCAATTTGCTTGTTGTTCAGCTATCCGCTTGCGTATTATATTTCGACGACAAGCCCGGCGAAGCAGAAGCTGCTGCTCATTCTCATTACGGTTCCGTTCTGGATTAACTTCCTGATTCGGACATATGCATGGGTACTCTTGCTGCGTACGCAAGGGGTCGTCAATCAGACGCTCCTTGATCTGGGATTGATCGCGGAGCCGCTGCAAATGCTCTATACCAAGGGAGCAGTACTGCTTGGAATGGTCTATACGTTCATTCCGTATATGGTGCTTCCGATTTATGTTTCTTTGGAGCAAATGGACAAGCGATTGCTTGAGGCATCCAGTGATTTGGGTGCTACGAAATGGAAGTCGTTCTGGCATATTACGCTGCCGCAGACGAAGTCTGGCATGATGACGGGCAGTGTGCTGGTCTTCGTGACAACAGCGGGGATGTTCGTTGTTACAGACATTCTGGGCGGCGCTAAGGCGCAAATGCTCAGCAACATTATACAGAATCAGTTCCTAGGTGCGCGTGACTGGCCATTCGGTTCCGCGCTGTCAGTCGTGTTCGTGATCAGTTCCCTAATTATTATTGGGCTGTTCAACCGAGCACTCCGCTCCAAATATGATGCATCGAAGGAGGCGGGGGCATGAAAGTAGCAACCAAAAAGAATCAGAGTCCGCTTCTTGCGCTCCATTCGATACTGTTAATTCTATTTATTTATATACCTGTATTTTTGATTATCGCGTACTCGTTCAACAATTCGCGGATTAATTCGAATTGGAGCGGTTTCACGTTCAAATGGTACAGTTCACTATTCGACAACCGACAAGTAATGGAAGCACTCAGCAACAGCTTGTCAATCGCATTGATATCTACAGTCATCTCGACTGTACTCGGCACGATAGCGGCAATTGCACTTCGCCGAATGACTGCCAAGCGTAAGCAAGGCGTAATCGGATTGTTGTACTTGCCGATTATTGTGCCGGATATCATTATGGGTTTGTCCCTACTGGTGCTGTTCAGCCAGTTTAAGATTGATCTGGGCAAAATGACGGTTATTATTGCACATATCACGTTCAGTATTTCATACGTGTATGTGATCGTTGCTTCCAGACTTGCCAACATGGGTAAGCAGCTTGAAGAAGCGGCATCTGATCTTGGTGCTACACCATGGCAGACATTCCGCTATGTTACGCTTCCATCGATATGGCCAGGTGTACTTGCCGGAGCGATCATGGCTTTCACACTGTCGATTGATGATTTTATGATCAGCTTCTTTGTTGCCGGGCCGAACTCGACAACATTGCCGATTTACATTTACGGATTGGTAAAACGGGGAATCTCTCCGGAGATTAACGCCTTGTGTACGCTAATGATTATCTTGAGCGTTGTGCTGATCGTACTGGCGCAATGGTTGTTGAACCGCGGTAACGGAGAGAAGAAAAGCTCTATGCTGCCGTTCTAATTCACTGTTCACCCGATGTGAGCATGTGAATTTGAATCATAATAATTAATACATTCTAAGGATCTGTTGCAGGATCAGAGAGGGGTAACAAGAATTGAACAAAAAGAAATGGTTCGCGGTCGTATTGGCCGGGATGTTGGCACTTACTGCACTGGCAGGCTGCTCTTCTAAGCCGGAGCAAACATTGAATTTGTATAGCTGGGCAGATAACTTCGATATGGATATGATCAAGAAATTCGAATCGGAGAATAACGTAAAAGTTAACTATGCGATTTTTGCCAACAACGAGGAACTGCTGGCGAAGTTGAAAGCCGGCGGCGCGAATTATGATTTAATTCAACCGTCCGACTATATGGTGGCTAGCATGATTAAGCAAGATTTGCTGGAGCCGCTTGATTTAAATCATATTCCGAATTTCCAATACGTCACGGATCGTTTCAAAAACCCTGAATTTGATCCCGGCAACAAGTATTCTATCGTATATACATGGGGTGTAACAGGCATTGCCTACAACACAAAATATGTGAAGCAAGCTCCAACCGATTGGGCGGATTTGTGGAAGGATGAGTACAAGGGTAAAGTACTTCTCCTGGATGATAACCGCGAGATCGTAGGTATGGCGCTGAAGAAGGCAGGCAAATCGAACAGCTCCCAAAATGAAGCGGAAATCAACGCGGCTGTTGATGACCTGCGCAAGCTTGTTCCGAACGTGCTTGCATTCGATACGGACAACATCAAGCAGAAGATGATTGCGGAAGAAGGCTGGATCGGTACGGTATGGTCTGGCGATGCATCTGTCATTCATGGTGAGAACCCAGATGTTGCATTCATGATTCCAAAGACAGGAAGCACGATCTTCTCGGACAACTATGCGATTCCAAAGGGTACGAAGAATAAGGAATTAGCGGAGAAGTTCATCAATTTCATGCTTGATCCAGAGAACAGTGCGAAGAACTATGAGGCTATCGGTTACAGCAATCCTGTGACGAAGGCGAAAGAGCACCATAGCAAAGAGTATCTGGACAATAAAATGATCAACTTAACTGACGAAGAACTGGAACGTACAGAATGGCTCGGTGATGTCGGTAAAAATCTGCAATTGTATGATCGCTTATGGACGGAACTGAAGAGCGGAAGATAATCGCATATACTATTGATTCAACAATAAATGCCCTTAATCCACACTTAATGTGGATTAAGGGCATTTTTATGTGGTTTACAGATTCAGGAGCAGCTTGGACAATGGTTCGGGTTGAGTCTTCATGAGCCAATGCCCTCCTTTCTCGAGGCTCATATAACGCCAGCCAGCATCCCGGGCGCGTAAGGCCATTGCGCGGAAAAAGGCAGCCATCGGCCAACTATCAGGATGATCCAGCGGTTCTATGTAGATGCGAGGAAGGGTAGCGGCACATTCATTGGTAAGGGAGAGCTCCTGCATATACGAACGGGTCGGCATTGGCGATTTACGCGAATCTGTTAAGTTAGGTGGTGCAATAAACGCCGGTGTGTCGCCATCTGCAGCACTTGGATAGGGATTATCCAAGTATGGAGCTGAGAGGGTCGCGACAGATTCTCCATGCCGGGGAATCATGGCATCAACATAGACCAGCTTCTTGATTCGATCGGGTACAATTTCAGCTGCCCCGGTGATTACCATTCCGGAGAAGCTGTGTCCAACAAGAATAACATCCTCGAGCTGTTCATAAGTAAAGACCCCTACAATATCCTGAATGAATGTATGGAGATCAATGTCTGGATGAGTTAGATGTGTTCGCTCTCCAAGTCCAGTGAGGGAGGGAGTGTACACATCATGACCAGCTTGTCGAAGCAATGCTGCGACTTCCCTCCATACAAATCCGCCATCCCATGCTCCGTGAACAAGAAGATAAGTAGACAATTGAATCTTTCCCCTTTCTTATACATGTGTCCATGTATGTGAGTTTATAAATTCATTAGTTCTATGATTATAGAACTATCATACATCCTGATGCAGAATTCAGCAATAGATGGAAGGATTGGAAGCTGAACAATAAGCGTTGTATTCAGCCTTGTTCGATATGTTTTTCCTGACAATGTGTAATATATGGTGTGTGATCGGTAATATCAAAATGTACCAATTTCGCCTTCAATTGAGGTAGTGCTGACGCAGGGCGCGTAATCAAAAAAACGCGCAGTGGCGCGGTTGTAAAGGATATGTTAACGACAATGCGGAATCGACATATTTACGATATTGGTAAAGGATGCCTAAAATATTCTCATGAAAGCGTTAGCATGGCTTCATGCACAGTTCATCGTTCATCAATGAAAGTGACTGTGAAGACCATGCCATCATTTGAAGGGAGGAGTGGACACGATGCAAGGAAATGGACAGAGTGCCCTTTCAATGAACGTGGTTCCAAATAAGAAGAAACCGACGTGGAAGAAGATGCTTCAGAATTGGGAGTTGTATTTATTTATTGCTCCTGCATTTTTGTACTTCCTCATTTTCCATTACGGCCCGATGTACGGGATTCAAATTGCATTCAAAAACTTCATCCCAGCGAAAGGGATTATGGGGAGCCCATGGGTCGGATTCGACCACTTCGAGCGCTTCTTCAACTCGTACTACTTCTGGGATCTGCTGTGGAATACGCTGAGCATCAGCTTGTACGAGCTGGCGATAGGCTTCCCGCTGCCGATTATATTGGCGCTTGCCTTCAATGAAGTTAAGGATGGGGTATTCAAGCGGACGGTACAGACGATAACCTATGCACCGCACTTCATTTCCGTTGTCGTCATGGCAGGTATCATTATTACGTTCCTGTCTCCTTCAACTGGTATCATCATTCATATCATTAAGTTCTTCGGATTTGAACCGGCCTCTTTCCTTACGGATCCGGCATGGTTTAAGACAATGTATGTCTTGTCTGGTGTGTGGCAGGGTACAGGATGGGGGACAATCATTTATTTGGCTGCCTTATCTGGTGTCGATCCACAGCTGCATGAAGCAGCCGTCGTGGACGGTGCGAACCGGTTCCAACGTATCTGGCATATTAACATTCCGGCAATTATTCCAACGATTACAATCTTGCTCATATTGAACATGGGCAGCATTCTCGGTGTCGGATTTGAGAAAATATTGCTCTTGCAAAACCCACTCAACATGGAATCTTCTGATGTCATATCGACATTCGTATATCGTTCAGGTCTAGTAGATGCGCAGTACAGCTTCTCCACGGCGATAGGTTTATTTAACTCGATCGTTAATGCTATTTTGCTCATCGTTGTTAACCAAATCGCGCGACGCACGAGCGAAACAAGCTTGTGGTAGGAAGGAGGAGAAAAGCACATGGCAGCTGCTGCAGTGAAAGAAACGAGAGCGGACAAGATTTTTATCGTATGTAACTATATTTATTTAACGATAGCTTTGATTCTTGTATTGTATCCTGTGTTGTATATTCTAAGCGCGTCTATCAGTGATCCGAAGATGGTAGCCTCCGGTGAAATGTGGCTGTTTCCAAAAGGAATCACATTTGACGGATATTCACGCGTGTTCGAGAACTCAAAGATATGGAGTGGTTATGGGAACACCATTTTATATACCGTTGTAGGTACTTGCGTCAACCTAGCCGTAACGTTACCAGCAGCATACGCATTGAGTCGATCGGACTTCATTGGACGTAATTTCTTTATGGGAATGTTTCTGTTCACAATGTTCTTCGGTGGCGGATTAGTTCCGGGATATCTGTTGATTAAAGAGCTGGGGCTAATCAATAGTATGTGGGCGTTAATTTTGCCGGGTGCAGCATCGGTCTGGAACATCATTGTGGCACGGACATTCTTCCAATCCACGATACCTAGAGAACTTCAGGAAGCAGCAAGCATTGACGGCTGTACGAACATGCGATTATTCCTGCAAATTATTTTGCCGTTGTCAGCGCCGATCATAGCCGTTATGGCATTATTCTATGGGGTTGGACATTGGAACAGCTACTTTGGCGCTCTCATTTATTTGAATGAAGAGTCGAAATATCCACTGCAAATGATCCTGCGTCAAATTCTTGTTCTGCAGGAAATGTCGGCAGAAACGACTGGTGCTGCGGTAAGCAGTTCGGTTGCCGCTGCGTTAAACAACAAGGCAGAAATCGCATCGCTCGTCAAATATTCGGTCATTATTGTTTCGACTTTACCGGTTATCGTTGTATACCCATTCTTGCAGCGTTACTTCGTGCAAGGGGTTATGATTGGATCGGTCAAAGGATAGCTTGAACAGCACTGTTGCAAATTTCAGAATACGTTTGTGAATGTATCCAGCGTAGATTTCATCAGTAACGAATCTCGTCTATTTCGTCTAGTGAACATGAAAGATATGTACGTTGTCATTGTCGAATCTATGAACGGTAATAAACGAAGGCTCGCCTTTGCTTATTATAGAAGCAGGACAAAGAGTATAATAATCATCAAAAGGGAGGATCATTGCCATGCAAAAATGGAAAAAAACGTGGGCATTGTTGATGTCTATGACCTTGATCTTCACAATGCTCGCAGGATGCGGATCGTCAGACAAACCTGCCGCAGAGGGAAGCAAAGGTAGCGAGGAGGCACTTAGCAACTTAAATCAAGAAGGCTTCCCGATCGTCAAGGAACCTATCACACTTACGATGATGGGACAAGACGTAGGGATTCAAAACTGGAAGGATATGGCTTTATTAAAGCAAATGGAAGAGAAGACTGGCATTAAGTTTGAATACCGAAATGCGCCTCTCGATAGCTTTGATACAAAGCGCAACCTTGTTTTTGCTAGTGGCGATTATCCTGATGTGTTCTTCTCCGGCCAATTGCAGTCTGCAGATGAGATTAACTATGGAAGCAGCCAGGGCGTATTGATTCCTTTGGAAGGACTTATTGAGAAGTATGCACCGAATTTGAACAAAATCCTGAATGACAATCCAGATATTCGTAAGTCGATTACGACGCCGGATGGACATATTTATTCCTTGCCAAGCATTGACTTGGATGCAGGCTGGTATCGTGGTCCATTGTGGTATAACGGCAAGTTCTTGAAGAAGCTTGGCATGGACAAAGTACCATCTACAACGGATGAACTATACACATACTTGAAACGGGTAAAAGAAGAAGATCCGAACGGCAATGGCAAGAAGGATGAAATTCCGCTCGTATCCGTTAAACTTGACGACATTCGTATGTGGTTGTTCGGCTCTTGGGGGATGTATGGCGAATTCATCTATGCGGATAAAGTAGGAAAAGTTCACTACTCTCCAATGGAGGAAGGATACAAAGGCTATCTTACGTTCTTGAACAAGTTGTGGAACGAAGAATTGTTAGATCATGAAACCTTCTCCCAAACGGATGAGCAAAAGAAAGCAAAAGGGAAAAATAATCAAGTGGCATTGTTCGCTGATTACCATGCCTACTTCACATTGGGCGGCGAGCCTAGCATGACAGACCCGATGTACGCTCCTGTGAAAAGCGAGATGGGCGAACCGGTCGCAGCGAAGCATCCAGGCTTAATGAAGGGCGTATTCGCGATTACGAACAAGAACAAAAACCCAGAAGCAACCATACGTTGGGTTGACTTCTTCTATTCGGTAGAAGGCTCCGAATTGCTTAGCTACGGCCCGGAAGGCACGCTGTGGGAGTATGCAAACAAGGAAGATCATACAAAGAAACAACTTCCGGTACCGGATGGTAAGGATCGTGAGGACTATCGTGCAACTTTGACGCCGGACTACGGTACGATCGTTCCGAAAGTCATGACAGAAGAAGTGAAACGTGGATTCGAAGGCGAATTCGAGAAGTGGTTGAAGAAAGAAACAGAGGAAAAAATCAATCCGATCGCGAAAGTTCCATTCCCGAGCGTATATTTGTCCGAGGCTGATCAGCAGCAAGTATCGAGCCTGCGCTCTGACCTCGACACTTACGTGAAGCAAATGGAAGCGAAGTTCGTAACAGGGCAAGAACCGCTTGCGAATTGGGATAAGTATATAGGTACATTGAAGAAGATGGGCGCTGAGAAAATCGTTGAGATTTATCAAAAAGCCTATGACCAATGGAACACTGGAAAGTAAATGCTAGTTGTAACCTTGTAAAATATGAAATAAGCTAATCGGAAAGCGAACGAGCACCTTAGGCATTCATATCCTGCCCTCGGTGCTCGTTTTCTTTTGTGGCGTATACACTTAGCTTGTGGATTCATCGTCTGCATCTGCTGCGGCCTTCGCTTGCTCGCTTGAAGCATGAAGCTTCCGATATTGGCCTGGTGTATATCCCGTCTCTTTCTTGAACTTTCGAATAAAGTTCGGTGTATCCATATATCCGACCCTGACGATGATGTCCTTCAGCGGATCACTAGTCGTCAGCAGCTGCCGAATGACCTCATCCATGCGGCGCTGCCATATATATTGAGAGAAGTTGCTGCCTGTCTTCTCCTTGAATGAACGGCTGAGATAAGAGGACGAGATAGAGAACTTCTGTGCGATTGCTTCCAAGCTCAAGCTGTAGTCGGTATATTGTTGATCGACATACGCAATGACGCTGTCCATTAAAGAGAGCTGTTCATTTTCCGAGTTGCGCTCTACTTGTTCGCAAATATGTGCGGCTAAGAGCTGAAGCTTCTTCTCAAGCTCCTCCAGTGACTCGAAGGAGGTGAAGCTCGGAATATCGCGAATTAACTCGTTCAAGCCGAGCTCAGACGCTGTCTTCAACAAGGTATTCATAATATCGAAGCAAATACAGCGAAGGAGTGAGATCGATACGCGCTCTGCCTTCAGCTTGTTGAATATCGCTTCAATCATTTGCATTGCAACAGTATCATTGCCTTGCTTCAAGCTTTGAGTAAGCTTAAGCAGGGAGTCCTTGGCAATCCAGAACGTATCGTTAGGCGTATGGGACAACTTGTTGAAATACGTAATGCTGCCCTTGCCGTTCGCCATGCGATACTCCAGTGCAGAAGCTGATTCGATATAAGACTGATTCAAGAGCGCAGCATCCTCATAGGCATTACCAACACCAATGGATGGGATGAGGTGCGTGCTCTCCATCACGATGATTCGAAGAGCTTCGACGATTTGTTCCATCTGGTGCTCCACGGAGATTCTTGAGTCCTCATTCATACTGACGATGAGGGCGAATTGATCAAAATGCGGCAGCTCAATGCCATATGCGTGTGCACCGTATTCCGGAATTTCAATCTCCTCGAGCAGCTCTACAATCTGCTGACGATGCTGCAATGCATCTGCGATGCCAGGATACTCGTCCCAAGAGATTGCAATGATGAAATAGTACTTGCCTGTCAGTTCTATGCCGATCATCTCCATAATATGTGCAGATTCTGGGTTGTCCAGCTTCCCATGCTTGAGCAGCATGAGAAGAAACTGATTGCGGGCAAATGGCTCTTGAATATCGACGCGGGTACTATAATCATGAAGAGTTTTACGAATCCACTCCAGCTCATTGCGTCTCTTAGGTGCCGGCTGTGCGGCAGAGGCTTCTTCATTCAACAAGGCAAATTCCATAAGATCATGGATTGGATGGTATTGCTTGCGAGCTAGTAATACGGCTGCCAGAATGCCGGCGATGACCACTACAGCGAACGCGAGCATGAAGAAGGTCTGGATATGGAACACACGCCCGAAAAATTGCTCGCTCGGCATGGCCGTTACATAGGTCCATCCATTCATGGAGGATTTAACAGACACAACGGATTGCTGCCTGTTATCCAGCTTCAAGCTATGGATGCCGGAACCAAGTCCTGACAGCAAGCGAATCTCATTCTTCGGGAGGGGTTCTCCATGATTATTCTGGGTAAGCACACGGCCCTTCTCGTCGAAGATGTAGGTATTGCCTTTGAATCCATTCAGAACGGTGTCCATAAGCCCCGTTAGCTTCGATTCCTCCATCAGGAACAGTACTGTTCCGTGTGGAGATGAGCTGTTAGGAGTGATTGGGATCATGTACGCAAGCATGGACTTGGTAATATTCATGCTTAAGTTAACGGATTCCGCTGGTCGCACGACAGGATAGAGCTCAGTTTCCAGCTCTTTAATAATATCCTTCTTGCTCCAGTCCTCGAATAGATAGTATTGATCAAAGAGAACATCTATATTGGTCATCCCTTTTGACGAGTAGATGGCGTGGCTGTTCCTGTAGAAAAGGAATAGCTCTTCTAGAATGGAACTGTTTGCTTTATATTTGCCGAGTGCGGATATTGCATCGCGGCTGTAATAGGGATGTCGTATCATATAAGGTGTCAATTGTTCATCATAAGCAATGCGGGAAGCAATGTCTCGAAGCTCCGTCATGCGAGAATCGATGTTCAGCTTCACCTGATTGAGCTGGTTCACGTTCGATTGCTCGATTTCGGAACGAAGATTGTTGACGGCATTTTGATAGATGAAGATCGTGAGAACCACTAATGGGATGAGAAAAATCAATATATACGACCATATGTACTGTAATAGCAGCTTCGACCGAAAATAGTTCCAACTCATCCTGACAAGCCTCCTAGTAGTCTCTTGATGTAATCTTGCTATGAAGTGGATCTGGCAATAAGTAAGAAGACAATCTAATAGAGAAGAAATGTTGATGATTTGTAATTATTGTATACGTTTCGCTTCATCTGTAAAGCGGGAAATTGAAAAAAAAGCGGCAATATTCATATTGTAAACGATTCCAATCGGAAATGGAATGATTTCGTGGTGTGTACAACAATTTCTGTAGGGTGGACATTATAGGTGTATTGCCATTGAGGGAATTGCTTTTTATCTTATTTTAAGGTTCGGTTCAGTTTTCTTTAATGTAACTCTAGTATTCTAACAATGGACCGAATGACAGATGAGTTCTTGCGAAGGAGGGTTGCCGGCAGCGATTACTGGCCTTGGTCAACCGGAGTCTTCCGTTGCACAAGGTGATCCGTTTCATCTTTCTCATGGTTTACAGTTTACCCCTAGAACATATATAGACCGCATCGGCGTTTGCGCGATGCGGTCCTTTTTTTGAAGCTAAATGAATTAATTTCGGTTTGTAACAGGTCGACCCGAAGTTGTTTTTGTACATACAGGCCTAGGTCTATGTAGGTCATAATTTACATATATTTATTTTAATGTAAGATATTATTCTAACACCTGTAAATAGAGGAAGAGGTTGTGACTGAAGCTATGTTGCACGGTTAAGGAGGGGAGAGGTTGAATGATAAAATGGATTCAAGACCATGAAGTGTTGCCATTATCTCATTACAAAACCATGCGTTCAGAGAGTCCTCTGTTATGGTCAGAGAGCTCTTTGTTGCGTTCAGAGAGTCCTCAGCTGCTGGGGGGAACGTTCTGGCATGCGTACCGATACGATCATATTAAGAGCATATTTGCTGATAACGATCATTTTTCCTCCGAATTGCGAAGCGAAGACAAGCGGCCGATTGAATACAGCATCCTCCGCACCGATCCGCCGAAGCATAGCCAGCTTCGAACATTAGTTTCGCAAGCATTTACACCTAGATCCATTGAAAAGATGATTCCACGAATTGAAGCATTGGCGAATGAGCTTCTAGATAAGGTGGAAAGGAATGGACGAATGGATGCGGTTCAAGATTTCGCAGTTCCGCTCCCGATTATTGTAATCGCAGAAATACTCGGCATACCAGTACACGATCGAGATCAGTTCCGGGAATGGTCGGAGGCATTGGTGAGTGGTGACATTGACCGCAATAGCAATTGCCAAAAGGAGATGGCTGTATATTTCGAGGCGATCGCAGAAGAACGCCGCCGTAATCCACAGGATGATCTGATCACTAGGCTTGTGCATGCAAAGGCTGACGGAGAGCCGTTGTCTCCTTATGAACTCATTGGGTTCTGTATTTTGCTGCTTGTGGCTGGTAATGAAACGACAACGAATTTGCTCTCTTCTGCTCTAGTATGTTTCGACAGTGAGCGCATCGCATGGGACGATATTAGATCCGATCGTTCTTTACTGCCTGGCGCTATTGAAGAAGTGCTGCGGTTTACCTCGCCGGTACAGTTAATGTTTCGCCGTGTGAAGAAGGATGTGGAAGTAGATGGCATGATGTTAACTGAAGGGCAGTTCGTCATGTTGTGGATTGGATCGGCGAATCATGACGAGTCTGTGTTCGAGCAGCCAGATCTCTTCCATATTCGTCGTCAGCCGAACCCGCATTTAGCGTTTGGTCATGGTATCCACTTCTGCCTGGGGGCCCAACTTGCACGGCTGGAAGCGAGGATAGCGTTGAATGCAATGCTCGATCGTTTCCCGAACTACCAATGTGATCATTCCAAGCCGTTAAAGCGCATCCAGAGTGAGTTTATGTTCGGTTTCGAGTCCTTGCCGATCATTCTTACCTAAGTAAACCTTGCTTTTCGTGATTCATTTCAGTTGAAAATAAGCAATAAAAACAGCCTCTCTACATGCAAAATGATTTGCATGAGAGAGGCTGTATCACTTTACCGCTTATTCTTTGCCAAGAACCTTATCAACCAGACCGTACTCAAACGCTTCTTGGGCAGACATGAAGTAGTCGCGATCCGTATCGCGCTCCACGCGCTCAAGTGGTTGGCCTGTGCGATCCGCCAAAATTTTGTTCAACGTGTCGCGCATCTTCAAGATGCGGCGTGCGCGAATCTCGATATCGGACGCTTGACCTTGTGCTCCGCCAAGCGGCTGATGAATCATAATTTCACTGTTCGGCAGGGCGAAACGCTTGCCCTTGGCACCTGCATTAAGCAGGAACGCTCCCATGGAAGCTGCCAAGCCCACGCAAATCGTTGATACGTCTGGCTTGATGTGCTGCATTGTATCATATATGGCCATGCCGGCCGAGATCGAACCGCCCGGGCTATTGATGTACAAATGAATATCCTTCTCCGGGTCATCTGCAGCCAAGAACAACAGCTGGGCGATAATCGAATTCGCCACAAGATCGTTCACTTCTGTTCCGAGGAAGATGATGCGATCCTTCAACAATCGAGAGTAAATATCATAAGATCTTTCGCCACGATTCGTCTGTTCAACAACTACGGGTACATAACTCAAGATAACCCCTCCTAACTAATATCATTACACATTCAATATAAAGGACTTGATACAAAAAGTCAAAGATGGTCAAACTATGTCGAGAAAAAAACATCTATCGTTTCGCTTCTGCAAAATTCAAGATGTTACTTCCGTGCTTATTCACCTAAATATATGCGTAACGTAGCTTCTTATCCTGTACCAAATAAGGACAGGAGTGTAAATGGCGCGCCCGCAAGGAATCGAACCTTGATCTCAGGCTCCGGAGGCCTACGTCATATCCATTGGACCACGGGCGCATTCATACAAGAGCAAAATTTATTATATAAGAAAGCGTATTACAAAGTCAAGTGAGAGCCTTGAATAATTTGCTTCAAATGGAGAGTTTGGAAGTTGCCTATTGATTAGTGGGATACAGAGACAGTGGTATTGGCATCGTAGCGAAGAGTCTCCTCCAACTTGAATTAAGGTTTTAACTTTTGAGGAGGGAACGGTTGAATTCTTTTAGACGGTGCCGAATAGGTGGGCGTTGCCCGATATAAGTGAGTAATGTTGATGGCTAAACTAAATAGGGACGAGGAGAACGAACAGGATGTTGAGGGGAGATCAAAACTTTTGTAAACGCAGGTATGAGCATGGCATGATGTCCCTCATTAATGTCTATACTGAGGAATGTCTAAAATTTTTGCGAAATATGTATTAACTTGTCGCATTTTGGGTTAATTACATCATAGGATGTCGTATGCCCTTTTGGATATGTTGTCTGATATTGAATAACTTCGATATTGCTTGCTTATTATAGAAGTTGTTTATAGGCAGAAAATTCACGATTTTGGGCGCGAAATCAGGGGTTCAGGATACTTGCAAGTTGCTGCGTTATTCGGTAGAATAGTGGTGGGACAAAAAATGTAGAGATGGGACGTTTTTAGTCCAACGGTTGCTTATGGGAAGCAGGAGTGGAGAGAATGCGTGAGTGGTTAGAAATACAGAAGCGACTTCTACCTGAACTCATTGAACTGTTGAAGAAGCGTTACACCATCCTGCATCAAATCATGTTGTCCGACTCCATTGGGAGAAGAACGCTGGCAACGTCATTGCAGATGACCGAGCGTGTGCTCCGTGCAGAGACCGATTTATTGAAGGCGCAAGGCCTGATTGATTCGGATAACACGGGTATGCGAATCACTGATGAAGGCCGGCAACTTGTCCGGAAGCTGGAATCCGTGATGGGCGAATTGCTCGGGATGCGCCAGCTGGAGGAGAGTATCCGCCAAGCATTCGGTTTGAAGCAGGTCATTGTCGTACCCGGCAATTCGGATGTATCGCCTGCCGTGAAGCAAGAACTCGGGCAAGCGGCTTGTAGAGCGCTCAGCAGCGTAATGGACAAGGAAGATGTCGTGGCGGTGACAGGCGGCTCCACATTGGCTGCAATGGCAGATCATTTGACGAGTTCATCACCGTTGAAAGGAAATTGGTTCGTACCTGCACGTGGGGGACTTGGGGAGAGCTTGGAATATCAAGCAAACACAATCGCATCCACGATGGCGAAGCGCGTAGGCGCTCAGTATCGGCTCTTGCATGTGCCAGATTTGCTGAGTGAGGAAGCGTACCAGTCACTTAAGCAGGAACCGAACATCCAGGACATTTTACGAGTAATTCGCCAAGCACGCATCGTCGTGCATGGCATCGGAGAGGCTCTCGTCATGGCGAAGCGACGCCGTGCCGATGAAGAGACGATCCAGCAGCTGCTCCAAGAAGGGGCGCTTGCAGAAGCATTCGGGTATTATTTTGACCGCGACGGGCATGTCGTTCATACGATGCTAACACTAGGCCTTCGCCTAGAGGACATCTCTCGCACGGAGGTAGTCATTGCCATTGCTGGAGGTCAGAGCAAGGGTGAATCGATTGCTGCAGTGCTTCGTGCAGGACACGAAGACATTCTCGTTATTGATGAAGCAGCAGCAGTTGAAGTATTGAAACATTGTGGTCTCGATGTGCCTTACAGGCCGTCTTGAGATATATAAAAAAATTGCGAAGGAAATGGGAGGAATCATCAATGGTTAAAGTTGGTATTAACGGCTTTGGTCGTATCGGACGTAACGTATTCCGCGCAGCATTGAACAATTCAGAAGTAGAAATCGTTGCAATCAACGATTTGACAGACGTAAACACTCTGGCTCACCTGTTGAAATATGACACAACTCACGGCAAATTCGAAGCTACTGTAGAAGCTAAAGAGGGCGCTTTGGTTGTTAACGGCCGCGAAGTGAAAGTATTCGCTGAGCGTAACCCTGAGAACTTGCCTTGGGGCGCAAACGGCGTTGAAATCGTTGTTGAGTCCACTGGTATCTTCACAGCGAAAGACAAAGCTGAAATGCACTTGAAAGGCGGCGCGAAGAAAGTTATCATCTCCGCACCTGCTACGAACGAAGATATCACAATCGTTATGGGCGTTAACGAAGATAAGTATGATGCTGCAAGCCATACAATCATCTCCAACGCTTCTTGCACAACAAACTGCTTGGCGCCATTCGCTAAAGTATTGAACGACAAATTCGGTATCGAAAAAGGTATGATGAACACAATTCACTCATACACTAACGACCAAAACGTTCTTGACTTGCCGCACAAAGACTTGCGTCGTGCTCGTGCAGCAGCTCAAAACATCATCCCTACTACAACTGGTGCTGCTAAAGCGGTATCCCTTGTATTGCCTGAATTGAAAGGCAAATTGAACGGTATGTCCATGCGTGTTCCTACTCCTAACGTATCCGTTACGGACTTGGTAGTAGAACTTAAGCAAGACGTTACTGTTGAAGAAGTAAACGCAGCTTTGAAAGAAGCAGCTGAAGGCCCATTGAAAGGCATCTTGAACTACTCCGAAGAGCCATTGGTATCCAGCGACTTCAACGGCGACCCAGCTTCCTCCACTATCGATGCTTTGACAACGATGGTAATTGGCGGCAACATGGTTAAAGTTGTATCCTGGTACGACAACGAGTGGGGCTACTCCAACCGCGTTGTAGACTTGGCAGCTTTCATCGCAAAAAAAGGTCTGTAATCGCATAGCACTTACAATCAAAGAGGAGTGACCGTTCAGGCCTCCTCTTTTGATCCTTATAGTGCCTAGAGCATATCGAGAACCAGTGCGGACACAGATTTTCTAGATATACAGAGATAGAGAGTACAGAGAGAAACAGAACATACTAACGAACGATATACGATATATAGAGAGAAAGAAAGATTTAGATGGAACCCATACAGAACAAGAACACAGAACATACCGAACAACACACCAGAGAGAGGCGTGTGCCGGTGTAATCGACGATAGGAGGAACACGGGGATGAACAAGAAAAGTGTGCGTGATGTAGAAGTTAAGGGTAAGCGCGTATTTGTACGTGTCGATTTCAACGTGCCATTGGAGAATGGTGCAATTACGGATGATACACGTGTACGCGAAACGCTGCCGACAATTAACTATTTGGTGGAACAAGGTGCGAAAGTTATTTTGGCAAGCCACATGGGTCGTCCGAAGGGCGAAGTTGTGGATTCCATGCGTCTGACACCTGCAGCAGTACGTCTTGGCGAACTGCTTGGTAAGCCCGTTAAGAAGCTTGACGAGTCAATTGGTGAAAACGTAAAAGCTGAAATTGCAAAAATGGAAAACGGCGACGTTATCGTGCTTGAAAACGTTCGTTTCCACAAAGGCGAAGAGAAGAACGATCCAGAATTGGCTAAAGCCTTCGCAGAACTTGCGGACTTGTTTGTGAACGACGCGTTCGGCGCGGCTCACCGTGCACATGCATCCACTGAAGGCATCGCACATCACTTGCCAGCCGTGTCCGGTCTGTTGATGGAGAAAGAATTGAATGTACTTAGCAAAGCGCTGACAAACCCTGAGCGTCCATTTACGGCAATCGTAGGTGGTTCCAAGGTTAAAGATAAAATCGACGTTATCAACAAAATGTTGGAAATCGCCGACAATATCGTGATCGGTGGCGGCTTGACATACACATTCTTCAAAGCACAAGGCAACGAAATCGGGAAGTCGCTTGTCGACAACGAGAAGCTTGATGTTGCTTTAGGTTTTATCGAGAAAGCCAAAGAACTTGGCAAAAACCTCTACTTGCCAGTAGATATCGTAGTTACAGATGACTTCAGTGCAGATGCAAACACACAAGTGGTAGCGATCGACAGCATTCCTGCTGAATGGGAAGGCATTGACATTGGTCCAAAAACTCGTGAAATTTATGCTGACGTTATCAAGAATTCCAAGCTTGTTGTATGGAACGGGCCTATGGGCGTATTCGAAATCGAGCCGTTCTCTCATGGTACGCGTGTAGTAGCAGAAGCATGTGCGGAAACTGCTGGTTACACAATCATCGGCGGCGGCGACTCTGCAGCAGCGGTTGAGAAGTTCAAGCTGAAAGATAAAATGGATCACATCTCCACAGGCGGCGGTGCTTCCCTTGAATTCATGGAAGGCAAAGCATTGCCAGGCGTGGTTGCATTGAACGATAAGTAAGAGAGCAAGTAAGGGGATGGCGGCTTCGGCCGCTCCCTTATGCGTAAAGGAGTGAATCGTGTGAGACAACCGATTATCGCAGGGAACTGGAAAATGTTCAAAACGGTATCGGAAGCTGTCGCTTTCGTATCCGAAGTGAAAGGCAAGGCAGAAGTGGAAGGCGTAGAAAGCGTACTCTGCGCACCATTTACAAACTTGCCAGCATTGGTTGAAGCAGTGAAAGGCACAAGCATCAAGATTGGTGCGCAAAACCTTCACTTTGAAGATTCCGGTGCATTCACAGGCGAAATTTCCGGCGCTATGTTGAAAGATCTTGGCGTACACTACGTCATTATCGGTCATTCCGAGCGTCGTGCATACTTCGCGGAAACTGATGAAACAGTAAACAAGAAAATGCACGCAGCATTCCGTCATGGCTTGACGCCAATCGTATGTGTGGGTGAATCGCTTGAAGAGCGCGAATCCGGCAAAACGAACGACGTGTGCAAAGTGCAGACGGAAGCAGCATTCCAAGGATTGTCTGCTGAGCAAGCTAAAGCATCTGTTATCGCTTATGAGCCAATCTGGGCGATCGGTACAGGCAAATCTTCCACAGCAAAAGACGCGAATGAAGTTATCAGCTACATCCGCAGTGTTGTGAAGGGCTTGTACAATGACGAAGTTGCGGAAGCTGTTCGCATCCAATACGGCGGAAGCGTAAAACCGGAAAACGTACGTGAATACATGGCAGAAAGTGATATTGACGGCGCATTGGTAGGTGGCGCAAGCTTGCAACCAGCTTCCTTCATCTCCTTGGTGGAAGGGGCGAAGTAAGATGTCCGCACCTAGACCGGTAGCACTTATCATCATGGACGGCTTCGGACTTCGCGATACACTAGTTGGCAACGCAGTCGCGCAAGCGAACAAGCCAAACTACGACCGTTACATGAGCCAATTCCCTCATACGACACTGACAGCTTGCGGCGAAGCGGTAGGCTTGCCAGAAGGTCAAATGGGGAACTCCGAGGTAGGCCACTTGAACATTGGTGCTGGACGCATCGTGTATCAAGACCTGACTCGCATTACGAAATCGATCCGTGAGGGCGACTTCTTCTCGAACGAAACATTGCTTGCAGCAGTGAAGAGTGCGAAGGAGAACAACAAGGCGCTTCATATTTACGGATTGTTGTCCGATGGCGGCGTACACAGCCATATCGATCACGCACTTGCAATGCTCGATCTCTGTGTGCGTGAAGGCTTGAAGGACGTATACATTCACGCATTCTTGGATGGCCGTGACGTTGCGCCTGACAGCTCCCGCGGATATATCGAAAAGCTGCAAGCCAAAATCGCTGAAGTTGGCATAGGCCGTATCGCTACGGTTCAAGGCCGCTACTATGCGATGGATCGGGACAAGCGCTGGGAACGCGTTGAGAAATCGTACCGCGCGATGGTATACGGCGAAGGCCCGAAATACCGCGATCCGCTTGCTGCAGTAGAAGAATCTTATTCCCAATCCGTATATGACGAGTTCGTTATGCCTACGGTTATTGTGGATGAGAATGATCAGCCGGTTGGCTTGGTTCAAGATGGCGACTCTGTCGTATTCATGAACTTCCGTCCTGACCGTGCGATCCAGCTTGGCCAAGTGTTCACCAATGATGACTTCCGCGGCTTTGATCGTGGCGACAAGTTGCCTAAGAACTTGCACTTCGTTGCGTTGACATTGTTCGCAGAGACAGTTGGCGGATACGTTGCTTACTCTCCAAAAGAGTTGGACAACACGCTTGGTGAAGTGCTCGTGCAGCATGGCAAGAAGCAGCTTCGTATTGCGGAAACTGAGAAGTATCCACACGTAACGTTCTTCTTCAGCGGCGGACGTGACGTTGAACTACCTGGTGAGAAGCGTGTGCTTATCAACTCGCCTAAGGTAGCAACTTACGACCTGCAGCCTGAAATGAGTGCTTACGAAGTTGCAGAAGCAGCAGTGAACGAAATCAACTCTGACCAGTTCGATACGATTATCCTGAATTTCGCGAACCCTGATATGGTTGGTCACTCCGGTATGCTGGAGCCAACAATCAAGGCCGTAGAAGCTACGGATGAGTGCATGGGCAAGGTAGTTGAAGCGGTATTGGCGAAAGGCGGCGTCTGCCTCATTACGGCGGATCACGGCAACGCGGATATGGTATTCGACGAGCAAGGCCGTCCATTCACTGCACATACGACGAACCCGGTTCCATTCATCGTTACTTCGAATGAAGTGGAATTGCGCGAAGGCGGCATCTTGGCAGACATCGCTCCGACGATTCTTGACTTGATGAACGTTCCTCAGCCAGCAGAGATGACTGGACAAAGCATGATTAAGAAGTAAGTTTTACAACTTACATGGATATATAGTAATTTATCTATAAACACTCAAAAAAGGAGTTGTACACACCATGACAATGATTATGGACGTATACGCACGCGAAGTGCTTGACTCCCGTGGTAACCCTACGGTAGAAGTAGAAGTAAAATTGGAATCCGGCGGCTTCGGCCGTGCAATCGTACCTTCCGGTGCATCCACTGGTGCTCACGAAGCAGTTGAGCTTCGCGATGGCGACAAAGGCCGTTACGTTGGTAAAGGCGTAGAGAACGCTGTTAAAAACGTAAACGAAATTATCGCTCCAGAAATCATCGGTTACGATGCTCTTGATCAAGTTGCAATCGATAAAGCAATGATCGAGCTTGATGGCACGCCTAACAAAGGCAAATTGGGTGCTAACGCAATCTTGGCTGTATCCATGGCTGTAGCTCGCGCTGCTGCACATGCATTGGATATGCCTTTGTACACATACCTTGGCGGATTCAATGCGAAGCAATTGCCAGTACCAATGATGAACATCATCAACGGTGGTGAGCATGCTGACAACAACATCGACGTTCAAGAGTTCATGGTATTGCCAGTAGGCGCACCTAACTTCAAAGAAGCACTTCGCATGGGTGCTGAAATCTTCCACAACCTGAAGTCCGTATTGAAGGGCAAAGGCTTGAACACTGCAGTAGGTGACGAAGGTGGATTCGCTCCTAACCTTGGTTCCAACGAAGAAGCGCTTCAAGTTATCATTGAAGCAATCGAAAAAGCTGGCTACAAGCCAGGCGAAGAAGTATTCTTGGGTATGGACGTTGCGTCCACTGAGTTCTACAAAGACGGTAAATACACATTGGCAGGCGAAGGCAAGTCCTACACATCTGCTGAGTATGTTGATCTTCTTGCTTCTTGGGTTGATAAGTACCCAATCATCACAATCGAAGACGGTATGTCCGAAGACGATTGGGATGGCTGGAAGTTGCTCACTGAAAAATTGGGCGGCAAAGTACAACTCGTTGGTGACGACTTGTTCGTTACAAACACTGAGCGTCTTGCTCAAGGTATCGAAAAAGGAATCGGTAACTCCATCTTGGTTAAAGTTAACCAAATCGGTACGCTTACAGAAACATTCGAAGCGATCGAAATGGCAAAACGTGCTGGCTACACAGCTGTTATCTCCCACCGTTCCGGTGAGTCCGAAGACAGCACAATCGCTGACATCGCGGTTGCAACAAACGCTGGCCAAATCAAGACAGGTGCTCCTTCCCGTACAGACCGCGTTGCGAAGTACAACCAATTGCTTCGCATCGAAGACAACTTGGGAAGCACAGCTCGTTACGACGGCTTGAAATCCTTCTACAACTTGAAAAAATAATTGGCTTACCGCACAAGCGGCTTGCTGATTCGATAGAAGCCAGACTCCCTTGAAGGGGTCTGGCTTCTTTTTTATGAACTCATATGTGAAGTAGACATATTGTGTTCTTCCTTTAATCTACCTTTTACTTTTGCTTGCCTTTCGTACTTGCCCTTCTTGTCCTCCCTTATTTCTCTTTCTTCCCTGTTCTGATCTTTGTGAAATTATGCTTCATCGATCGCTCCGACTAGAGATGGGTTTTACCTAGACCTGAGACTAGTTTTGGAAAAAGCCTATTGTGGAACACTATTCCAGGGGATATAATCATCGTGTACTACTAATCAATATACAATACTGAATCATAAATTATAATTCATCACGTTATGGAGTGGAGGTGACTCGATTGAAGGAAATCGTTCAATTTAAAAAAGGGGTGCTCGGACTGTGTGTCATGGTTCTCATTAACCAGAGAGACCGTTACGGCTTCGAGCTGGCCCAGCAGATATCCAAGCATGTGGAGGTTGCTGAAGGTGCTCTATATCCAGTTCTGCGGCGGATGGTTGCGGATGGCCACTGTACAACCTATTTGCAAGAATCTACCGAGGGTCCACCACGGAAATATTATAAGCTTACTCCAGTGGGCAAGGATTATATGAATGAGCTCGTGACCGAGTGGGATAAATTTGTGTCGAGAGTAGCCAATCTGCTTACCGAGGCGGAAGAAGAAGAATACAAGGAGAAATGAGAGGTGAACAATGTGCATAAGCAGTTATTTATGCTGCAATTGAAAATGGGCCTACTGTCGCTTCCAGAGGCGGAGCGCAATGAAATATTAGCAGAGTATGATGCACACTTTGAATTCAGCAAGCAGCAGGGACGAACAGAAGAAGAGATTGCTAGAGAGCTTGGCGATCCGGAAGAGCTTGCGGCCGAACTGCTGTTAGGTGAACGAGGGGATAAAGAGGTTGAACGGGAGCCGGTGACAGAGCCGTTTATTCCTAGTCATCAAGGTCAAGCTTCACAAGTACCTCCGCTCTTCGAGGATCCTAGCTTCCTGAGGAAGGCTGAACAGCCATTGGAATCGAACCTGCACTACGGGGAACCAAATCGATATTCTCAAGAGTACGGCGGAATACCGAATACTGCTTACCCACCATATCAGCAGTCCGAAGGACGACGTCCCCGCTCAGCTTTTGCCTATGCAGGTACGATCTTTATTAGCATTATGGTTGTCCCGGTTATGTTCGGACTATGGGCAACGTGGTTTGGGCTTGGAGTAGCGGCAATAGCTTTATTGGCAACTCCTCTTTTGTTCGTATTCAAAATTGGGTTTGGCGGAGAGTTTTATCGTGCAGAGTTGTCGATCGTAGCGATTGCGTTCGGCATCGGAATATTTTTGATACAGGCGATAGTTGCTGTAGGACGTGCATATTTGAAATGGAACCGAACCTATTTCCACTGGGTCGCCTATGAAGGAAGGAGTGAGGTTAGATGAATTGGAATCGTGCAACTATGAACATGGTCGGAATCGTATGTATCGTGGCAGGCGCTGCGGGCTTGATGTATTACGGACCAAGTCAGTTATTTAAATCACAACTGCCTTCTTATGAGTACCGTATCTCTGCGGAAGGATCACAGGATGCATCTGGTCAGGAAAAAGGGGCAGATAAGACATCTGATTACGAATCTCGCATTGATGTAAGGGAACTTGAGAGTATAGTTATTAATGCGGATTATGGGGATGTTAAGGTAAGTTGGATCAATGATAACAAGAATATGATTGAGTTGAAGGGGCAGGCGCCAGAAGCGGTTATTAATCGAATTCGTGATGTTCAGGCGGAGAATGGAACGCTAGAGCTGAATTTTGAAGACAATGATAATGCAGGATGGTTGAATATCAACATTGGCAATACGCAACGCCGTTATCATGAAGTTATCATCCATACATCGGAGGATTTTGTGCTCGACAATATGTCATCAAAGGTCTCTGCTGGGACGTTCGAAATGACAGGTGGACATATTAAGCAACTTGAAGCATTAAGTAATCTGGGAAGGGTAAAAGTAAAGAACGTAACAGGGGATTTCGTTAAGCTTAGGTCGGACTCGGGTCAAGTGGTAGCAGATAATGTCGATGCGGAGATTGAAGCAAGCTCTTCACTGGGAAGTGTTGACTTGAACCAGACGAAGAAGAATGTTCAGGCTTCAGCCAATGCAGGCTCCGTCTCGATTGTTCAAGCTGCGGCACATCCGATCGATGCGGAAAGCCAACTCGGAAGCGTAAATATTCGTATTGTTCCTGAATACAACGGGAAGTTTGATCTGAAAACAGAGTTAGGAAGCGTCTCCGCACCGAATGAGAAACATGGAAGCGATATGGTTATAAAGGTACGGACAGAAGCGGGCAGTATAAAGATTGTCGAAAAATAGTATTGGCTCCTCGGAAGATTCATGTGAATCGGTTATAATGTACTTATCTTAAATTTAGAGGAACAAGAAACTGTAAAGGGGTAAGGATACATGAAACCGATTCATAAAGTGCTGACATTAGCTGGCTCGGATACGAGCGGTGGAGCTGGCATTCAAGCTGACCTAAAAACTTTCCAAGAACGCGGTGTGTACGGCATGACCGCATTGACGACCATTGTAACGATGGATCCGGAAGAAGGATGGGCGCACCTGGTGTTCCCAATCGCGCTCTCTACGATAGAAGAGCAATTGAAGACAATCATGAGTGTCGGTATTTCAGGCATGAAGACCGGTATGCTGGGTTCTATCGATATTATTGAGCTGGCCGCACGCACCATTGAGAAGCATAACATTCCGAACGTCGTTGTTGACCCGGTTATGGTGTGCAAGGGTGCTGACGAGGCACTTCACCCAGAGACGAACGATGCTTTGCGGGACATACTCGTACCGAAGGCTGTCGTGGTTACACCGAACTTGTTCGAGGCTTCACAGCTGGCAGGAACAGCGCCAATTCGCACGCTTGAAGATATGAAGGAAGCCGCTGCCCGCATTCAAGAGCAGGGAGCGAAGTACGTGTTGGTGAAAGGCGGCTCCAAGATTGGATTGCCTACTTCCGTCGATGTATTGTATGATGGCAAATCTTTCGAAATATTGGATGCTGATCTGATCGATACAACCTATACGCATGGCGCTGGCTGTACGTATTCAGCAGCAGTAGCAGCAGAACTGGCGAAGGGGAATGATGTACGTGAGAGCGTCCATAAGGCGAAGAGCTTCATTACGGAAGCGATCCGCCATTCCTTCCCACTTAATCAGTATGTTGGACCTGTGCGCCACAATGCACTGCGCTTGCTGCAGCATGGCGAAGCATAAGTAAGGGACGATTGTGTAAGGATGGCCCTGAACTCTGAAGCCTGGAGTGAGCTTTCCGGAAGAGAAAGGAAAGGGAGAGAGGATAAGCCTTGCCTGCTTCTTATTCGTGTGATACAATAAAAGTACTGTTTTTGGCTTTTCGAACGTGTATCACGCATTAGGAGGTGTAACTGTGGAAATTTTCTTGAAAATTTTGCTTGTCATTTTTTCTATCGGTTTGATTAGCATTGTGCTTCTGCAGAAAGGGAAAAGTGCCGGCTTGTCAGGTGCCATCTCCGGCGGTGCGGAACATCTATTCGGAAAGCAGAAGGCACGCGGTCTGGACTTGTTCCTGCAACGTGCAACGGTTGTATTGGCAGGAGGATTCTTTATCTTGTCACTGATCGTAGCTTATTTCCTTAAAGGTTAATTCCCATTCGTAAGCAAAGCGAGGACATGCTCCTCGCTTTTTTTGTGCCCATTTTTCCGGCGAAGACAAGAAACTTGTTACGATGTGGATCGAACGGAAAAAATGTAGGAAAAGCGCCGGGATGTAACGATTTTATTTCGTGTATACTAGGTTATATATTGTTATACTGTATCATGCAGGTCATGGCAAGGTGAGGTGAAGGAATGGTAACAGAACAACAGTTGTTGGACTTTATGCGTGAAACCGCTTATAAGCCGATGACCTATCAAGAACTGGAGCAGCATTTCGATATTGAAGGCGCTTCAGAGTTCAAGGCATTTCTGAAAATGTTGAATCAAATGGAAGAAGAGGGTAAGGTGCTGCGCACTCGCACAGACCGCTACGGTGTGCCGGAGCGTATGAACTTGCTGCGCGGACGCTTGCAGGCGCATGCCAAAGGCTTCGCATTCTTGATTCCGGAAGAAACGGGGCACCCCGATGTATACATTCACGCAAATGATTTGAAGACTGCGATGCATGGGGATACCGTGCTTGTACGCGTGACGAATAAAGGCTTTGATGGCGCTCGATTGGAAGGCGAAGTTGTGCGCATTGTGAAGCGTGCAGTGGAGCGTGTTGTCGGTCTTTTCCAAAATTATGAATCGTATGGATTTGTCATTCCAGACGACAAGCGAATCAATCGTGACATCTTTATTCCAAAAGAAGATATGCATGGCGCGGTTACTGGACAGAAGGTCGTTGTCCATATCGTAAGCTATCCGGAAGGAAGAGCAGCTGCGCAAGGTATGGTGGCCGAAATTCTTGGTCACAAGGATGATCCTGGCGTTGATATTTTGTCCGTCATCCGTAAGCATCAGCTTCCGGAGGCGTTCCCTGATGAAGTGATGGCAGAAGCAGAAGCTGTGCCGGATTCCATAACCGAGGAAGAAATCATCAGTCAGCGACGCCGTGATTTACGGGGCATGAATATCGTCACGATAGATGGAGAAGATGCGAAGGACTTGGATGATGCGGTATATGTAGAGCAACTTCCGAATGGACATTACAAGCTTGGCGTCCATATTGCGGATGTCGGCTATTATGTGAAAGAAGGTTCTGCACTGGATCGCGAGGCATATGCTCGCGGCTGCAGTGTGTATCTGGTGGATCGAGTTATTCCAATGCTGCCGCATCGATTGTCCAACGGAATATGCTCTCTCCATCCGCGTGTGGATCGTTTGACATTGTCCTGTGAGATGGAGTTCGACGAGAAGGCGAAGCTCGTGAAGCATGATGTATTCCCGAGTGTGATTCGTACCGTTGAGCGTATGACGTACACCAATGTACGGAAAATCGTTGAGGATGAGGATCCTGAGGTATCAGCACGTTACGCTTATTTGGTTGACAGCTTCAAGCTGATGAAGGAATTGGCGTTGAAGCTCCGCGGGAAGCGGATGAACCGAGGCGCAATTGATTTCGATTTCGTGGAATCGAAGGTGTTGGTTGATGAGAAGGGCGTACCGACTGATATCATCAAACGGGAACGTACGATTGCGGAGCAAATTATTGAAGAGTTCATGCTGGCAGCTAACGAGACGGTTGCGGAACATTTCCACTGGCTCAGAGTTCCGTTCCTATACCGGATTCATGAAGAGCCGGATAGTGAGAAGCTGTTCAACTTCATGTCCTTCGCGGCGAACTTCGGATATGTTGTTCGAGGCAAAGGCAATTCGGTACATCCTCGTTCCTTGCAGATGCTGCTTGAGGAAATTGAGGGAACGCGTGAGCAGACTGTGATCAGCACGATGATGCTTCGCTCGATGAAGCAGGCGAAGTATGATGCGGAGATGACAGGTCACTTCGGTCTAGCTGCTGAATTCTATTCGCACTTCACATCGCCTATCCGCCGTTACCCAGACTTGGTTATTCACCGAGTCATGCGGGAAGTAATGGATAACGGAGGAGCGTTGCCTGAGAAGCGCTTGGAGCAGCTTCATGCGCGCATGCCGGATATTGCACAGCAATCCTCAGAGCGTGAGCGGGTAGCCGTTGATGCAGAGCGGGACACAACAGCGTTGAAGAAGGCCGAATTCATGCTCGATAAGGTCGGTGAGGAATTTGATGGCATTATTAGCAGTGTGACAAGCTTCGGGATGTTCGTTGAGCTGGACAATACGGTTGAAGGGCTTATTCGACTAAGCGAGTTGAATGATGATTATTACCACTTCCATGAGCAGCATATGGTGCTGATCGGGGAACGGACGGCAAATGTATTCCGTATTGGCGATGAAGTTCGCATTCGGGTAGCTCGTGTCAATATGGATGAGCATACGATCGATTTTGAGCTGATTGAGAGTAAGTCTCGCCACAATGGTCGTGACTTCGGCTTCGACATTCGGAAGAAACGTGGTCGCGGTGGATTTGGTGCCGAAGGACGCGGTGGAGCTGGACGTGGCGATTATAAGGGCCGTAAGGATGGAAAAGGCGGCCGTCCAGGAGAACGCGACCGTGGTGGTCAATCGCGAAATGGCCGCGATGCGGATAGAGGAGCAAGCGGTCGTTCGGATCGATTCGGCGGTAGAGATAATCGCCCGGCAGATCGTAACGATCGTGGACAACGTGCAGATCGGCATGCTGGTCAAGGCGCGCGTGGAGCTGGTCGTGTGGATCGGCACACTGGTCAAGGCGCGCGTGGAGACGGTCGTGTGGATCGGCACACTGGTCAAGGCGCGCGTGAAGACGGTCGTGTGGATCGGCACGCTGGTCAAGGTATGCGTGGAGTCGGTCGCCTAGATCGGCACGCTGGTCAAAGTGTGCGTGGAGATGGCCGTGCTGATAGACGCAACGTCACTGGAATTGATCCTGCAGAACAGCAGGCTTATGAACAGTATGGTGCTTCTTCAAACCAGCAGTCGCGAGGTGGTGACGGACGAGATCAGCACCAGCATGAGGAGCGATTGGAGCGGGATGCTCGCTATGAGCGTCACAACAATGGTGATGCTGTGGAGCATGAGGCCGATACATTCGCTGGCGATTGGTATAACCAAGGCGAGTTCCGTGATCAGCAGAGGGGCCGCCGTGGACGCAAGGGGCGCCAAGAGCAGGGACGTGGATACAACCCGTACGACAAGTCATCCGGTTCTTCCCAGCCGCGAGGCAAGGGAGGCATTACCTTTGGAGCGGGACAAGGGAATGCGGAGCGTCCTGCCCCAGCGAAGAAGGAGTATGATGACTCCAATTGGGTAGATCGACTGATCGCGGATGCTGAAGAAGAAGTCGATCGTCCACGCTCTTTTGATTTTGGTTCTGGACGAGGCGGTTATGGACGATCGAACGAGAGCGACCAAGGTAGCTTTAAGCAGGGACGTGACGGAGGCTTCCGCAGAAATCATAACTCGAACAGCGGAGGTAAGAAGGGACGACGTTCGACGTCCGAAAGCGGCGTTTTCATTGGCGAAGAGGCGGCACAGTCTCGGAATCAAGGAGAGACCGCGCAGAAAGCCGCAAAGAATAAAGGAAAGGCCAATAGCAAGACGGCGAAATTCGTTCGTAAAAAGCGATAGGCTTTCCATGAAACAAACAAGAAATAACGGTTTCTGGTTCCGCTTAAGCGGGACTGGAGCCGTTATTTTATTTCTGTGATAGAAGCTGAGTTTAGATTTATACGCTGGGGCGGGCACACGAACAATCAATCGGAATACATATGATACAATGTACATATCTTAGGAGACGCTGCTTTTTACTTCATTAGAGAGGTGAGTAAAATGAGTCCTTCAGATATATCGATGTATCATGTCATACTGCGTATGGTGCTTGCATTAGTACTAGGTGGCTGTATTGGATTGGAGCGGGAGAAGCGAAGTCAGGCTGCAGGGCTAAGGACGCATATGTTGGTGAGCCTCGGATCGGCGCTCGTCATGCTCATATCGGTATACGGATTCCCAGATTTAAGCGGTGATAATAAAGCCGCTGTGGATGTGGCGCGTATTGCGGCTCAGGTCGTCAGCGGTGTTGGCTTCCTTGGAGCAGGGACGATAATACGCAATGGAACAAGTGTGAAGGGGCTAACGACAGCTGCTTCCTTGTGGGTTTCGGCGGCGATTGGGCTTGCTTGCGGCTCTGGCTTTATTTCTGCGGCCTTATTCGGTTGTGCCTTATCTCTCGTCGCTTTGTGGCTGCTGAATAAGTATGATATTAAAAATCGGGTTGCACATCGAATTCACGAGTTGGAAGTCGTTGTGGAGGAACGTGAAGGATGGCTGTCAGAATTGACAAAGGTTGTAGAGGAGCAGGGGCTTACGGTACGAAGCATTCGTATGCGGCCGGAGCGCAATGCAGGGAAGTCGTGGACGAAGTGGCTTGGAGCGGGACAGGGCACAGCACAGAAGGATAGAAGCGATCATTTGTCTGAAAGCGATATGGAAGTCGGCAGGGAGGGCGGCCACCCCGAAGAATTGGATGACAAAGAGCGAACCTTGGCAAGTGCAAGACATTTGCAAATTGAACTGAAGGTGCTGTCTGAAGATGTAAAATCGGTAGCCGTATGCTGCGAGATGATACTTCGATTACAAGGAGTCTCAGATGTTCATATGTTATCGTGATTGGATTCCCTTGAAGAGAGATGGATCCAAGAACACTTTAAGATAATCATTGTCTGTGCCCATTCTTGTCTGAATACATGTTGAGCCAATATGTTTCTTGCTTGAGTCGGGGGTGTTCTTTTTGGTACAATATACTTCTAAGCAATAAGCGCTATAGTGACGTGGTTCAAAGCAATCTTGCTTCGTTCACTTGGCGATGATGTCATTGTCGTAACGTTGGAGGGCAATCATGGGTAAGAAGAATGATAATAAAGTTTTAGCCCAAAATAAGAAGGCGTCCCATGATTATTTTATTGAGGACACTTATGAAGCGGGCATGGTGCTGACAGGGACAGAAATTAAGTCGCTGCGCATGAGCAAAGCGAACATTAATGACTCCTTTGCTACGATTCGCGGTGGTGAGGCGTTTATTCACAATATGCATATTAGCCCATTCGAGCAGGGTAATCGACACAATCCTACTGATCCGACGCGTGCGCGCAAGCTGCTGCTGCACAAAGAGCAGATTAACAAGCTGATCGGGCAGACGAAGCAAGAAGGGTACACGCTCGTTCCGTTGAAGGTTTACGTTCGTAACGGATATGCGAAGCTGCTGATTGGACTCGGACGAGGCAAGAAGAACTACGATAAGCGTGAAACGGCTGCGAAGCGGGATGCGGATCGTCAAATTCAACGCGCGCTGCGTGAGAAGCAGAAGTATTAAGGTTAGCTTGAAGCATAATGCGATTTTTGGGTACTGTTGTTAGCAGTATTCCTTTTGGATCATTTGTACCAAGGAAATGGCATGTAGCATTGGTAACAAGTTGACTAACAACTTTCGTTTGAGTGTGTTATAATAAACGTGTCGGTAACGAACTACTGCACAACATGGTATCGCTGCTGACCGAATACGAACATCATTGACAACTGAATAGTGTGGAAGGATACACTATCTGTGTCTTAACTAGATTCTCTTTAATTCAAGACTCTATTCCCCTGATGGGCGAGGTTCGCTTATCATTTATGGGGGCGTTCTTGGATTCGACGGGGATAGTTCGGGCTCGGGTAGCGGGTAGTGGGGACGCGTCCACTTCATCAACGCTAAAGCCATTTAAACGGCAAACAACAAACAAACTACGCTTTCGCAGCTTAATAACCTGTGAGCGTGCTTCTACTCTGCATCGCCCATGTGCCGAGATAGGGGCTCAACTTTTAGTGGGATACGCTGTCACATCTCCGCCTGGGGTGTGCTGAAGAAGACAATCAGGCTGACCCAAAGCATAGCCGGTTACGGGGCGATGCTCGGGTGACATCAAAACTGTGACTACACCCGTAGAAGCTCGTGTTGCGTTATCTTCGGACAGGGGTTCGAATCCCCTCGCCTCCACCAAAAACCTGAAAAAACCGACCGCATGAGGTCGGTTTTTTGTTTTGGTGGAAATAGGCGAAGTATCGGGATGAGAACCCCTGGGGTTCGTTCCGCGCGCAGGTAGCGAAGGATTTTGCTTCGTAGGAAGACAACAGCGGACGAGCACGGCATCGATTTCAACCACTAAGGTAGTCATCGAAGGATAAGCATCGACAGCAAGTTCAATGAAGAAAACGATTATCCCCTCGCCTCCACCAAAAACCTGAAAAAACCGACCGCGTGAGGTCGGTTTTTTGTTTTGGTGGAGTTGAAAAGGGGATTTGCCCCTGTCAGGGGTACGCTCCGCGCGCAGGAAGCTGGGGAATGGCTTCGTAGGAAGACAACAGCGGACGAGCACGGCATCGATATCCAACCGCTAAGAACGTCATCTGGGAATAATCTACGAAGCAAAGTTAATGGAGAAATCGATTATCCCCTCCTAATAACTTCTTGATTACTCTTTGAAGACTATCATTAATAATTTCTATGAATTAGATTTATTCAGCAGTGCTTTTATTTCATGTAGTTGTTGTTCGGTCATATGTTGGGATTGATGAATGGCATTTAGCTGTTCCTCAACTCTTTGTAATCGAAGTTCATTTTCTATTTGAATTTTTTCGGTAGCCCGTTGCGTTTTGGTGTTATCCATGACAACTAAAATGGTTAGGCCTGCACTAAAGATCGTTAACCCTCTGGCTAGTTGATTAAGATCTAATCGATTAAGGGAGTATATGCAATCAGCAATTCCTGCTCCTACTAATATCCCACCTATCGTTACAATTCCATTCCATCTCCATTTTTCAGGGATCATAAAAAATTTCATCCAGAGATCTCCTTCAGGTTCAATAGTATCTATTTTCAATTATAAGAAAATATAGACTTTATGCAAAAATGGATTATGAATTATGTGTTTTCCAGATGCCTCTAAAGGAAAATAATACCCATGAGATAACAGTTGTGCTACGTGACAGTATAAGTTAAGGGGGGGATCCGAATCTTCTAAGAGATGGAAATGGGCACTAAACTGAATTAAACCCTTTCATAATGAGATCCCAATGATGGTCTGAGCCTCTCCAATTTTTTCCCGTCGGAATTTTGACAGAAGAAACGCGCTGTAGCCCCCAATCGTCATAAATGACGCCCTTTCCCCACTGATTATGGAAATTAACGATAAGTATCCTGAAATCTTTGTTTGAAATTCCATATAAAGCTTGTTCCAAGAGTCGCGCCTCAGAGCTTGAGGTTTCTGTACGAACGAAACAAACAGGACCGGTTTTTATCGTTTTTAAAAATCTGGATGCCCTACGATCCATTTTCTCTTTAAACTTGGGGTACAGCTGATTGGGATTATAAGGAACGGGGAAATCATGATACGAATCTACATGGTATTCCGTATCACGTAAAACATAATGATTATCGACTATGTTTATAAGACGCAATTTGTCTAATTCCATAAACCCATTGAACCTTGTCTTGAGAAGATGCGAAATTTTCGAAGAAGGGTAGGAAATGAACCAATCAAGTGGGCCACTAAATTTGCGGAGTTTTAATCTTCTTAATTGATGAGCAGTCTGGCACGTTGCTCCAAGGCTGATAAATGCATGGTAAGTTCCTCTGTTTTGATTCCAATCCAAAGACCTTCACCTCTCAAATAATCGGACGATACATAGCATTTCCCCTATTCTTTTCTTATTGTATGGGTATATAGAAATTTAGCCTGTTCAAATGCCTAGATAATAATTTTTGAATCAAAATTTCCGAACAGATAAAGAAGTATGCACATGAAGGAGATTATTATCGGTGATCATATCGTTAAATCTTTCGGGCGAGGGCGATGAAAAACGCAATGTTCTGGGCGCTTCGCCGCTTTTATCGAAACTATCCGCCTGGTTATAAAAAACTAAATAGCCTTAGCCCGATGGAAGTACGGGCTAAGGCAGCTTAATCATTTTATTTGTATTCTAATGTATACTTTTCTACTTCTACTTAACGGGGGTCAATTAAGACCCAGTGACTTTTGGTACTTCATTATTTAGCTGTTTTAAATTGACTACGTATTTCTTGGTACGAATCCCCAGCGTTCCCGGATGGAGCTAAACTCATGTAAACTTTATTTTCGGTAATCAGCGCAATTATTTCTTTATCGTCTGCCGATTGAATGAGTACTAATGATCCTTTTGTTTCTCCGTCATCATATGCCACAGATTCTGCAACCTTCGGCTCCTTCAGCTGCTCGTCCTCCGGAAGCGCTCTCTTAGTACCAACACGGAATTTACCTTGCACATCAGGGTGTATACTCTCATCAACAAACTTCGTTTTGGCCTCTTTCGTTCCATTGTGATAGTTTGTGACATAGGATAATGCCAGCTTCTCATCCGCAGCTCGGCTCTCCGAATCCGCAGCATTATTACTTGAGCATCCAGATAATATAATCACCGCGGCTAATAAAATAGATAGAAATTTTGAGAAGTTCTTCATGTTTTCCCCCTTGGAATAATATATTATTAGTTAGTCTATCAGGTATAGGGGTATTTGGTAGTGAAATCCAGGGGTGTTTTCATTAAATTAAGTATCAATTTGTAAAAAATGATAGAAATGATAGATTTAGATTACACCTAAAACGCTCCACTGCATCCAT
>NZ_JMDX01000027.1:0-39023 GCF_000935845.1 Paenibacillus sp. E194 | reverse complement strand
GATGCCCGAATTGCAATTCCAAAGATATCGGGAAAATTGGTTCCCACCAATTTTATTGCTGGGGATGTTATATAGAGCTGACGGTGAACGGTGACAAGATGTCAGTTTACCAGGTCGAAGAGGATGGCACATTAAGCTCTCTGGATGACTTGTTTTTTGGTGATGAATTTGCTGCACCTTCGTTCCCAGAGGCGCAGGCTTCATCGTAAGGGTCAGGCAGAAATATCCACCATATGGAACATAAGCGCTCGTAACCGCCTTGTAGAGGCGATTGCGGGCGCTTTTTGCATGGTCGGCCATTTGTCCGTGATGAATCTCATATTGTGAGAAAAAGAGTTCGTTCATAATACATATTGTGCTCATTTTCAAATAACAACACTAGATATAGTTAACATAGACAAATTGCACTGAAAATGATGGTACATAAAGTGAAAGGAATGAGTTGATATGACGATGGTATCCATGAAACGGACGAACGCAGTATGGGATCGGAGCAAGCGGACCAGCACAGAGCGGCTGACGGCATCGCTGCATGAGATTGTTGACGGTGGAAATCAGGATCTGATGCAGGAAAATGCGAATGTAGATGGAAGATCGCCAATGGGTATGATGGGGAAGATCGCTAGCGAAAGCGCACGCTGGTATGCGGTTCAACATTTGCTGTCTGCAGACGTAAGAGATGCAGTGGAGCAGAACCTGATGTATCCACATGATCTTGATTTCTATGCCTCCGGTACGACAACGTGCTGCCAGATTCCTCTGGGCAAGATGTTGAAGCAGGGGTTCAACACAGGTCATGGATATATGCGCGAGCCGCAGGATATAAAGAGCGCGCTTGCGCTGGCATCGATTATATTGCAGGCGAACCAGAACCAGCAGCATGGCGGACAGGCGTATCCGATGTTCGATTATGATGTGGCCCCTTATGTACGTAAGACATTCAATCGCCATATTCGCTATATGGAATCACTGCCACTGCAAGCAGATTTCGATCTAGAGACAGAGGCGTGGAGACTAACGGAACGTGACGTATATCAGGCCTGCGAGGCATTCATTCATAATGCGAACTCGATGCATTCTAGAGGCGGCGGGCAGGTGCCGTTCATCTCATTGAACTATGGCACGGATACCTCTGTGGAGGGAAGAATGCTGATTAAACAGTTTCTTCTCGCAACGCAGGCCGGTCTTGGTAGAGGAGAAACACCTATCTTCCCGATTCAAATATTCAAAGTGAAGAAAGGCGTCAACTTCGATCCTGCTGATCCGAACTACGATCTGTACCAGCTTGCCTTGCAAACGACAGCGCAGCGGCTGTTCCCTAACTTTGCCTTTCTCGATGCTCCGTTCAATGCGCAGTACGATAACGGCACACCGGAGAGCGAGGCATGCTACATGGGCTGCAGAACGCGCGTCATGGGTAATGTGAACGGGGACGAAACGGCGATCGGCAGAGGGAACTTGTCATTTACCTCCTTGAATCTTGTTCGCCTTGCTATGATGTCGTCCAGTGTAGATGATTTCTTTGGCCGATTGGACTCGCTTCTGTCCTTGACAGTGAAGCAGTTGAGGGAGCGATTCGACTATCAATCGAAGAAGCAGGTGCGAGACTTTGCCTTTCTTATGAAGCAAGGGGTATGGCGCGGAAGCGAGGACTTGCAGCCCGAGGATGAGCTGGGGGATATCCTGAAGCAGGGGACGCTTAGTGTTGGCTTTATCGGACTTGCTGAGGCGCTTGTAGCGCTTGTTGGCTCCCATCATGGCCAGTCTGAGGATGCACGCAAGCTAGGTATGCGCATTGTGTCTCATATGCGTATGCGAATGGATGAGGCGATTGAAGCGACAGGCTTTAATTTCTCCTTAATCGCGACGCCGGCTGAAGGTCTATCGGGTAAATTTACGAGCCGGGATCGGGATGATTTTGGAGTGAGAAAAGGAATTACAGATCGGAAATATTACACCAACTCGTTCCACGTACCCGTCTATTACTCATTGAAGGCAATCGACAAGATTCAAATCGAAGGGCCGTTCCATGAGCTGTGCAATGCCGGGCATATCACGTATGTTGAGCTGGATGGAAGCGCCAAAGCCAACCCACAGGCACTTGATCGTATTGTGCGTGCAATGGCGATGAGCGGGATTGGGTATGGTTCTCTTAATCATCCTGTTGATCGCTGTCGTACTTGCGGCCATCAAGATACGATTGAAGACAGCTGCCCGATGTGTGGAAGCTCAGGTTCACAGATAGAGCGTATTCGCCGCATTACCGGTTATTTGGTAGGGGATATGGATAAGTGGAACTCTGCGAAGCGGAAGGAAGAGACGGAGCGGGTGAAGCATCGATGAGTATGCGTGTTCTATCTATTTTGCATGACAGTGTCGTTGATGGCGAGGGACTGCGTACAGTTGTGTTCTTCAGCGGCTGCCCCCATCAGTGCGAGGGGTGTCATAATCCGCAATCGTGGAACATGATGAACGGCACGGAAATGACTGTAGCGGAGGTGGCAGCCGAGGTGCTGTCCAATCCGCTTACGGATGTCACACTGTCCGGTGGAGAACCGTTCATGCAAGCGAAGGAAGTGAAGGAACTTGCCCGGCTGCTGCGTCAGTCGGGTCGACATATATGGGCATATACGGGATATACGGTGGAGCAGCTGCTTGAAAGAGGAACAGCTGACCAGCAAGAGCTGCTTCGCTGTGTGAATGTATTGGTTGATGGTCCGTTCGTAGCGGAGCGCCGTTGTCCAGGACTTCCCTTCCGCGGCAGTGACAATCAGCGCATATGGCGGATGGAGGAAGGGATACCAGTTGGATTAATTTCTCCCTAGGCTACACATACTTTACTGTATTGCAAGCATTCTACATCACAAGCGTACATGAACGGAGTGTGTAATACAGTGGAGCGTTTTTGGAAGAACCGTCTTTTTGTAATGGCTATCTATTGTCTGCTTGGTCTTATCATCCTCTATTTTCTATTTATGATGAAACCTCTTATCGGGCATGTATATGGCTTCCTCAAGGCCGTGCTTGCCCCCTTCTTCGTGGCCATGATCATTGCCTATGTGTTAAATCCGATCGTAATCCTGCTCAATGAGCGGAAAGTGCCTCGAACGATGGCTGTGCTGCTTATTTATGCAGTGTTTATTGCGGTAGTTACCGTGATTTTAGTCAATATCATCCCCATGCTGGTGAAGCAGCTTGCAGAGCTTAACAATCAGATGCCTCACCTGAATGCGAAGGCGGAACAGATGATGGACGGGGTTAGCAAGACGATGCCGTCTTCTGTGCGTTCCGGATTAAACGACTCCATTTATGCTCTAGAGGAGCGCATAGGCAAAGCGATATCGGATTTCATGGAAAATATTGGAGCCACCATTAATTTGCTCTTCATTGCGCTTATCGTACCATTCCTAATTTTCTACATATTGAAAGATTTTGACGTATTCGAGAGGGCGGTAATAGCTTATGTGCCGCGTTCGCATCGCAAGCATACGGTGATGCTATTCCGAGAAATTGATGCTGCACTAGGAAGCTACGTCCGAGGTCAATTTCTCGTATGCCTTATTATCGGTGTGCTTGCATATATCGGCTATTGGATAATTGGCATGCCCTATGCGCTCCTGCTTGCGTTATGTGTAGCCGTGTTCAATATTATTCCTTATCTCGGGCCATACTTCGGTGCTGCTCCCGCACTTATCTTCGCAGCGACGGTATCGCTAAAAATGGTTATTTTTGTAATTATTGTAAATACCATCTGCCAAATTGTAGAGGGGAATATTATTTCTCCACAGATCGTGGGCAAGACGCTTCATATGCATCCGTTGACGATCATTTTCGCCCTGCTAGTGGGCGGGGAGATTGCTGGAGTTGTGGGGCTAATCCTTGCGGTTCCTTTCTTTGCAGTCGTAAAAGTAATCTGTCAGCATATTGTAGCCTATCAAATCCGAAGAAAGACAGTGTGAGCATTTATCGGTAGTGGAGGGAAATCACGGGAACGGAATATCCTACTTAGGACCTAGTTTTTCAGAAAGTTTCGCAATTATGAACAACAAATATGTTGTTCGGCGCGTTTAAAGAATTGGATACGGCGGTAATGAAGGATGGACGCCGTTCATTTTATTCGTGAAACTATGCGAAGCTGCGTCCTGGGAACGAACGGGAAATTAAGGGAGGAGAGTTCTACGTGAAACGAACACTTGCGGTATTGCTCACCATTGCTTTAGCGATGGAACTTTCTGCGAATGCCGCAATGGCATTGCCGCAGACAGACTCAAGCACAGCGCTTAAAGACTCAGTGAAAGATAAAATAGAGGGCTTGAAAACAATTAAGGTGGCATCCATGTCTCCAGCTGCTGGAGCGACGGATGTCAATGTCGGAACTGAACTTATTCTTACATTTACTAGTGAAGTGGAAAAAGGAAGCGGGAACATCACCGTAAGAAAGAAAAATGGCGATAAGGTAGAAGATGTTGCAGTAGACGGCAGCCAAGTTCGGCTCGATGATACGAAGAAAAAAGCAACGATTACGCTATCCAAGTCGTTGGAGTCTGGGACTTCCTATCGGGTTCAAGCTGATTTCGGTACGTTCAAGTCTGGCAGCTCTGAGTTCCTGGGTATTTATGACCCTACGGAGTGGACGTTCACGACAGCAGCTGATACTGGAGCGCCTCAGTTGGATACGGTATCGCCAGCGATCGGGCAACGGGACGTCCGTGTGGATTCCAAGCTTGTGTTGACTTTCAAGGAGAAGGTATGGAAGCAATCCGGCGGGAGCGTCATTATGAAGCAGGCGAAGGACGGCAAAGTGCTCGAAGCGCTGCCGATGTCTTCTAACCGGGTTACGGGAGACGGAACAAATACAATTACGATTGATCCCGTTCAACAATTGAAGCCAAATATGGATTACACGATTGAGATTGCGGCAGACTCTCTGCGCAATGCAAGTGGGAAGTCTTATGCTGGATTGAATACATGGAAATTTACAACAGGCAATCCGGATACAGCGGCTCCATCGTTGAAATCCGCTGCGCTGAGCAAGGTGGACACGATTCGCTTAACGTTCGACAAGGAATTGAAGAAGACATCGGTTCCACCAGCTGTAAGCTTCGAGGTATGGGTAAATGGTGACACACGCCGTGTAACGGGTACAGCTATGGGCAGCGATTATGTTGATGTAAGCCTGGAGAACGGAGTCTCTGTGGGTCAGAGCATTTCCATTTCCTATCGTCCTGGCGCTGACCGCAAGTCTATTCAGGATACGGCCGGCAATGCGGCTGCTGCATTTGAGAAAGTATCGGTGAGCAATGAGGTTGACCGTACGCCTCCTGTTGTGAAGCAAGTGAATGCACAAGGCATGAAGGTAGTGTTGGATATGTCGGAGCCGCTGGATGCAGTGTCGGCGCGTGCTTATGAGCAATTCAAGGTGACTGTTGATGGAAGCGAGAAGACAGTCAGCCGCATATCTGTGGACGGCTCGAAGGTAACGCTGTCGCTTATTTATGTAATCCGCGATAATCAAACGGTGCGAGTAAGTTACAAGCCAGATCGATATCCGTTGACGGATCGGAGCGGCAACAAGCTTGAAGCATTTACAGATGTGCTGGCGCGCAATGATGCGGATACGAAGGCGCCAGTGCTTCAACGGGCAGAAGTAAGCGGGAGCCTGTTGACGTTGACTTATAATGAGCAATTAGACACGAGCAAAGTACCGCCGCGCAGTCATTTCTCGGTGTATGTCAATCGCTCATCCCGAAGTGTCGATTCTGTTCAAGTGCGAGACAATGTGGTTAATCTGATCTTGAGCTCCAGTGTTAGCGATGGTGATGATGTCACGGTATCCTATGTGCCAGGTACGGGAGAGCCTCGTATTTCGGATCTGGCGGGGAACAAGGCAGCTATATTTACCTTGAAGAAGGTGGACAATGGTTCTGACCGAACGGCTCCAACCTTGCGTTCAGCTTCTGTGAAAGGCAGCACGATGACGCTTGTCTTCTCCGAGCGCTTAAAGGAACTCCCTTCGCCGGACGAATCTCAATTCGTGGTGCATTCGGACAATCGAGTGATTAAGGTAAAGCGTGCTTCGACACGCAATGAAGAAGTTACCTTGACGCTGGACGAAGCGGTCAATGCATACAGCGCGGTAACGGTTGCTTACTTGCAGGGTAAAAATCCGGTTAAGGACTTAGCAGGGAATTCGCTACAGTCGTTTGCTTCTACGACCGTTACGAATAAAACTGATGGTTCCACAACACGACCTGGAGATTTGCAGCCGGCTACGTTCCGCTGGTTCTTGGATGATGGATGGTATTTGCTCTCCAGTTCGGCAGCGGACACGAGCTCCGATCGTTCCTTGAGCGGAAGCACTGCGAAGCGTTATACAATACCGGCAACCAAGTTGAAATCATCTTTTGAATATGTACTCAAGAACGGTACGCGTAATCATCTGGCATTTGATGTGCCGACATCTGAGCGCGGAGCAGTGGTTGCTGTTCCATTACAAACGTTGAATGAAGTATACAATAAGGCGAATGACGCGATTTTCTCCATTCGTTATGGCGATATATTGATGTCGGTACCGCTTCGTGAGCTGGACTTCCGTGCGCTTGAACGCGAGTGGGGGAACAATCAGGCATACCTGCTGCTTCAAGCAGAATCGCAGTCGGGATCGGATTCCAATGCATTGCTGCGCAGCCTGAACGATACAGGTGCACGCGTGCGTGTCAACCCGATTGAATTCCGCTTGTCGTCATTTGCCGGCTCAGCCACGCCTCGTACAATTGAGGCCAACTTGAAATATAAAGTGCGCAACGCACAATTGATACAGCGTAGTAATGCATCAGCCGTTCGTTATGATTCCGTGCTGAACAAGGCGGGATACGTGCCTACAGTGACGAAGCAGGAGCTAGGGGTTGCGGTATACGCCTTCCAGTTCAAGGGCAATCGTTCCGTTGCCATGATGGATCGCTCGAAGGACTTCTCGGATATTAGAAATCACTGGGGACGCGACGCTATCCGTGAATTGGCATCGAAGTATATCATCGAGGGTGTTAGCAATAATGCATTTGCTCCAAACGCCAACATTACGCGCGGGCAGTTCGCGATTTTGCTGGCACGCTCGCTTGGGCTTCAAGCTGATGCATCCGGTGCTTCCGCTTATCGCGATGTGAATCAGACCAGCATGATGGCTCCTTATATTGGGGCTGCGACCAAGGCAGGAATTATTGGCGGTTATGAAAATGGCATGTTCCGTCCGAATGAGTCGATCAACCGTGAACAAATGGCTGTTATGCTCGTTCGAGCTATGGAATATACAGGACGAAATGTGGCTTCGAACCCGAGCGCACTCAACAAGTTCAATGATCGCGGACAAGTGAGCGGCTACGCTCGCGACGGCGTAGGTAAGGCAGTATCCGCAGGGATCGTTCAAGGGATGACCGCGAATACATTCCAGCCTAAGGCTACCGCGACACGTGCACAGGCAGCAGTTATGCTGAAACGCATGCTCGAGCAAATTGAATATTTAGGATAATCGCATTTCGGTGAAAATCCGTTGAGCAGGCGGATGGGATCAAACGAAAGAAGTTTGACAACCGTCTGCCTGCTGCTTATACTAAATTATTGGATAGGTATATGGAACAAAACGAAGACGAAAACGAGTAAGCTGAAGCCCTAGGATCAGAGAGAAGATTCCGGATCGGCATATGCCGGCTGGCTGCAAGAATCTTCACCTTGAAGAACAGCTGAACGCTAATTTCTGAGTGTGAATGGAACTTCACCGGGACGTACCCGTTATCAACGTCGAGGCGATCGCAGACGCTTGTCTTGCCCGTTGCTTGCATGATACGCAGGCTTGATAAAATGGGGTGAGATGTATGCGATAACCAGGGTGGTACCGCGATATATGAATCGTCCCTGATTTTCAGGGGCGATTTTTTTATTTTTTAATAGTTCAAGTTCAATTCTTTAAATAAAATATTGGGGGCGTTTATTCATGAAGGCTAGTGAAATTCGCGAAAAATGGTTGAAATTCTTTGAAAGCAAAGGGCATCACATTGAGCCAAGCGCATCGCTTGTACCACACAATGACCCATCTTTGCTCTGGATTAATGCGGGTATGGCACCGCTCAAGCCTTATTTTGATGGACGCGTGAAGCCTGAGAACCCGCGTATCGCAAACTCGCAAAAATGTATTCGTACGAACGATATCGAGAATGTCGGCAAGACTCGCCGTCACCATACGTTCTTCGAAATGCTGGGGAACTTCTCCATCGGCGATTATTTCAAAGAAGAAGCCATTACATGGGCTTGGGAGTTCTTGACAAGCAAAGAATGGATCGGCTTCGATCCGAATCGTCTCTATGTTACTGTCCATAACGATGATGAAGAAGCATACAAGCTGTGGAATGAGAAGATCGGTCTTCCTGCTGACCATATTGTGAAGACAGGCGACGACAACTTCTGGGATATCGGGGAAGGCCCTTGCGGTCCTTGTACAGAGATCTTCTACGATCGCGGAGAAAAGTACGGAACATTGGAAGAGGATCCAGAATGCTATCCAAGCGGAGAGAACGAGCGCTACTTGGAAGTATGGAACAATGTATTCTCACAATACAACCATAACAAGGACGGCAGCTATACGCCGCTTCCAAACAAAAATATTGATACAGGCGCCGGCTTGGAGCGCTTCGCTTCAATCTTGCAGGATGTGGACTCCAACTTCGATACAGACTTGTTCCAGCCGATCATTCAAGCAACATGTCGCATTGCAGGCGTGAAATATAATGAGCGTCCAGAGCTCGACGTTGCCTTGAAAGTAATCGCAGACCATGTTCGTACCGTAACATTCGCTGTAGGCGATGGCGTACTGCCATCTAATGAAGGCCGTGGTTATGTAATCCGCCGCTTGCTGCGTCGTGCAGTCCGTTACGGCAAGATCCTCGGCATTGACCGTCCATTCATGGTAGAGCTGGTACAGACGGTATGCGAAGTAATGGGCTCACATTACAACGAAATCGTTGAAAAACGCGAGTTCATTGAGAAGGTAATCAAAAACGAGGAAGAGCGATTCCATGAGACGCTTGTCGAAGGCTTGGCGATTCTGGAAAGCTTGGCATCTGCTGCGAAGCAGGAAGGACGTACGCAAATTGGCGGACAAGAAGCGTTCAAATTGTATGACACGTATGGATTCCCATTCGATTTGACAGAAGATTATGCTTCTGAACATGGATTGACGGTTGATCGTGAAGGCTTCGACCAGGCGATGCAAGAACAGCGCGATCGTGCCCGTGCAGCTCGTCAAGATACGGGAAGCATGAAGGTACAAGGCGGGCCACTTGCTGATTACACGACTAAAAGCGAATTCGTTGGATATAATGAGTTGGTAACTGAATCCAGCGTACTGGCGCTGATCGTGGATAACGAAATGGCAGAAGAAGCACAAGTAGGCTCGACATGCCAAGTAGTGCTTGATCGCACGCCATTCTATGCGGAGAGCGGCGGCCAAGTAAGCGACAGCGGTGTCCTTACAGCAGCTGGATTCAAAGGAGCAGTTGAAGATGTATGGAAAGCTCCTCATGGTCAGCATATCGCAGTTGTGCGCGTGGAAGAAGGAACGCTGCGCGTCGGCATGCAAGTACAAGCTGCAGTAGCTCGTGCGATTCGTGAGGATATTATTAAGAATCATACTGCGACACACTTGCTTCATAAGGCGCTCAAACTTGTATTGGGTGAGCATGCGAACCAAGCAGGATCTCTCGTGCAGCCTGACCGTCTTCGCTTCGACTTCACACATTTGGGCAGCATTAGCGAAGAGGAGCTTGTGGACATCGAGCATCGTGTCAACGAGCAAATCTGGAAAGGCACACAACTCGTCATCGAATCGAAATCGATTGATGAGGCCAAAGAAATGGGCGCAATGGCGTTGTTCGGCGAAAAGTACGGCGATGTTGTGCGTGTCGTACAAGTTGGCGATTACAGCATTGAGCTGTGCGGTGGCTGCCATGTTAGCAGCACCTCGGAAATCGGTCTCTTCAAGATCGTAAGCGAGAGCGGCATCGGTTCTGGTGTACGCCGTATTGAGGCTGTAACGGGCCGTCATGCGTATCAGTATATGGAGGCGCAATTGGAACTGTTGAAGCAAGCAGGTTCCTTGCTTAAATCGAATGTAGCGGATGTACCGAAGCGTATTGAAGCTATGTTCTCCCGCGAGAAAGAGCTGTCCCGCGAGAATGAATCGCTTAAGAGCAAGCTGAGCAGCATTGAAGCAGGACAACTGACAGACCAAGTTAGAACCGTTGCTGGTGTTCAAGTGCTGGCTGCACAAGTCGATGCAGGCGGTATGGATGCACTTCGTACGACGGCAGACGAACTGAAGGCGAAGCTTCCAGAAGCGATTATCGCACTCGGTGCAGTAAATGAAGATAAAGTGAACTTCGTTGTTGCTGTTGCTCCAGAGCTTGTAAAGAAGGGGCTTCATGCCGGCAAGTTGATTAAAGAGCTCGCTTCTGTGTGCGGCGGTGGCGGTGGCGGCCGTCCTGACATGGCGCAAGCTGGAGGCAAAGACGCTTCCAAGCTGCCAGAGGCATTGGCTCTCGTGGATGAGCTAGTTGGGAAGCAGCTTGGCGTATAATATAAGAGAGGGGAGCCCTGCAATAGGGGCTCCCTGATCCGATTCCATAGGGAGGTTATTGTCGTCAAATTTGTGAACAATGCCAAGCTTTGGAACGGAATATTTTCTAGTTTGTTCGGGTATGTGTTATGATAAGAGTAAAGCGAGGTGTTAGCGATGAATTCCATGGATAAGACGATGAAGTTCAATGTAAAAGCGGAGGAACAGCAAGCTTCCAACGAAGATATCCTGTTGTCTGTCTATGATGCGCTTCTCGAGAAGGAATACAATCCTATTAACCAAATCGTAGGTTATCTTCTATCCGGGGATCCCGCTTATATCCCGCGGCATAACAACGCTCGAAGTATCGTGAGGAAGAAAGAGCGGGACGAACTGATTGAAGAATTAGTTCGCTTCTACTTGAATCATCACCGATAAGTCGCGAGGATGAATGCAGCACGGATAGAGAAGTAAGCATCACTGGAAGAATACTGGGAGAGACTGAATGAAGATTCTTGGCTTGGATTACGGAGATCGACGGATCGGTGTCGCGATAAGCGATGCTTTTGGTTGGACGGCACAAGGACTTGAAGTCATTGAGCGCCGTAAACCAGAGAATGATCTGAAGCGACTTGGTGACATTGTGAAAGAGCACGGCGTGGAAGCCTTCGTCCTTGGACTGCCGAAGAACATGAATGGCACAGTCGGACCTCGGGGCGAGCTAAGCATGTCATTTGCAGAACAGTTGAAGCAGTCGTTCGGATTGCCCGTTCACCTGTGGGATGAACGCTTGAGTACGGTGTCGGCAGAACGCGCATTGCTGGAAGCTGACGTCAGTCGCAAGAAGCGTCGACAAGTCATCGATAAGATGGCGGCAACCATTATATTACAAACATATCTTGACTATCAATCAAGAAGGTGAGGGGTTACTATGACACGAGATGAACATTTGCAAGAAGAACCGGAGATCATTTATATTCCGGACGACGAGGGCAACGAGGAAGAATTCGAAGTTATTATGAAGTTCGATGTAGATGGCACGGACAAAAAATATATGATGGTCGTACCTGTCGATTCTGATGATGAAGATGCGGATGAAGTGTACGCGTTCCGTTATGAGGAAGAGGACGACGATTTGAAGCTGTTTACCATTACGGACGAAGAAGAATGGAATATTGTCGAGGAAACGTTCAATACGTTATTTACAGCGGATGAGGAGAATGAAGGGTGACCGAACGACTTGAACTTCAATTGACAGAACAGCTAAAGAATGCCTTCGGTCAATTCGTTGAGATGACGGATGACGCTGGTCATAGTCGTGTCTTATCGTTAATCGCTGAATTCCGGCTTGATGATCGAGCGTATGCAGTACTTCTTCCGGAAGGTGCTCAAGAACCGGAGCAGGAACTGTATCGCATTATCGGGAGCGAAGCAGAGGGCTGGGAGCTCGAAACGATCGAAGATGATGACGAGTGGGAAGAAGTAGCTGAGCTGTATGATGAATTAACGTACCGAGACGAATTTTAATTTGTCGTTTGTAGAGTCGGTGGATGGCATCGGCTAACTGATATTTTACGGAAAAAGGGCGGATTTCCGCTCTTTTTCCATGTAGGAGAGTGTGTGGATGAAGAAAGGCTCGAAGGTGCTGCTCACGATCAGCCTTGTGCTTCTACTCGTAGCTGGCGCTAGTGTTGGTTATATATGGAGCGGGATGCGTCCGCTCGCGCAAGAAGAACGGGAGATTCCCGTTTCGATCCAACAGGGCTCTGGAACAGCAGCAATCGCATCACAGCTGGAGGAGCGGGGAATTATTCGCAATGCACTCATTTTTAAAGTGTATTTGAAATGGAACGGGGAGGGAAGCCGCTTCCAAGCGGGGAAATATGCGTTCCGTCCCGGTGTTACGTATGACGACATTATCGCGAAGCTTAACAGCGGGGAAGTCGTGCCAGAAGAAATGGTTCGCTTCACGATTCCAGAAGGTTATACCGTAGAACAAATTGCGGACAAACTAAGCAATGATGGCATTGTGGATAAGGATCAATTCTTGAAGCTGGCGAATGATACGGATTGGCTTAAGGGACAGGCTCCGATCGCTGAACATATTCCGACTGACGCCAAGCTGAAGCATCGTCTTGAAGGATACTTGTTCCCTGAGACCTATGAGTTGAAGAGGGGGAGCTCTGAGGAAGAGATCATTGCACGGATGGTGCAAGAGACAGAGAAGCGATTGTCGCAGGCTTCCGCAACTTGGGAATCTGATTTGAAGACGCGTGGGCTGACGCTGCACGATATGCTGACCTTGGCTTCGCTTGTTGAGCGAGAAGCGGTTGTGGATGCTGAGCGTCCATTGATTGCGGGGGTCATCGATAATCGAATTGCAAAGGGGATGCGTCTGCAAATAGATGCTACTGTTCAATATGCACTGGACAAGCCGAAGGAACGTTTGTATTATAAGGACTTGGAAATCGACAGTCCGTACAACACGTATAAAATAGATAAATTGCCGCCAGGGCCTATTTCCAGTCCAAGTACGGCCTCCATTCAAGCAGTATTGAAGCCGGAGGCTTCAGAATATTTGTATTATGTGACGAAAAAAGACGGCACCCACACGCATCTGTTCGCCAAGACATTCCCAGAGCATCAGCGTAATATCGAACAGAGCAAGAAAATGGCAGCACAATAGAAAGCGGTGAAATAAACATGACTTATCAACCTGAATTGCTTGTTACCGCAGGCAGTGTTGAGGAATTGGAACGCTTGCTTCAAGCAGGAGCGAATGCAGTCCTCGTCGGGGAAGAAAAATATAGCATGCGCATGCCAGGCGAAATGACCATTGCAGATATCGAGGCAAGCCTGCCGATCGTCCGCAGCCATAACGCCAAGCTGTATGTTGCAGTAAATAATATTATGCATAATGAGCATCTGACAGATCTGTCGTCTTACTTGAAGCGACTTGAGGAACTGGGCGTTGATGCGATTGCCTATGGCGATCCAGCTGTAATTATGGTTGCACGAACAGCAGCGCCAACCCTTCGTCTGCAATGGAATGCGGAGATGACATCGACGAACTACCGGACAGCTCAGTACTGGCAGAAACGTGGCGCAAGCCGTATCGTTGCTGCCCGCGAGCTGAACCTGGAGCAAGTAGTAGAGATGAAGCGAGAGCTTCCGGATATGGAAGTTCAAGTTCAAATCCATGGGATGACGAATATATATCATTCCAAGCGCCATTTAGTTCACCATTACATGCGTCATCTTGGCAAAGAAGAAGGCACATATGAGGTAGGGATGGAGCAGAAGCTGTTCCTCGTAGAGCGTGAACGTCAGGATGAGAAGTTCCCGATGTATGAAGATGCGAATGGAACACATATCATGAGTTCAGACGATATGTGCATCATCGAAGATTTGAAGTTGCTGCTCGATGCGCACATCGACAGCTTCAAGATCGAAGGAATTTTGAAGTCTATTTCATATAATGAATCCATTGTTCGCGTGTATCGCGAAGCGATTGATACCTATATCGCCGATCCTGAAGGGTATTCCATGAAGGAAGAATGGCTGGAACGCATTCGTGCGGTTCAAGATCCAGAGCGAGAGCTCTCATTCGGATTTTTCTATAAAGAACAAATGTATTAAGGAGGGAGCGTACAACGATGAGTACACAAACGAAACGTAAATATAACGGCAAGCGATATCGCTTGGACAAACCGGAATTACTTGCTCCCGCCGGTAATTTGGAGAAGTTGAAGTTCGCCATTCACTACGGTGCGGATGCCGTATACATTGGCGGGCAAAAATACGGTCTGCGTTCCAATGCGGACAATTTCAGCTTTGAAGAAATGCGTGAAGGTGTGGAGTTCGCTAAAAAATATGGCGCGAAGGTGTTCGTGGCGACGAATATTTATGCGCATAATGAAGATATCGAAGGGTTAGAGGAATATCTTCGTAATTTGGAGGATGCGGGCATTAGTGCCATTATTGCCGCAGATCCATTCATCATTGATACTGCGACGCGCGTGGCGCCGAAGCTGGAGGTTCACGTAAGTACACAGCAGTCCATCGCGAACTGGCAGACGATCCAATACTGGAAAGATGAAGGTATGCCTCGCGTCGTCTTAGCTCGGGAGACGAGCATGGATGAGATTCAGGAAATGAAAAATCACGTCGACATCGAAATTGAGGCCTTTATTCACGGTGCGATGTGTTCTTCTTATTCTGGACGCTGTGTGTTGTCCAACCACTTCACAAACCGCGATTCCAACCGTGGCGGCTGCTGCCAATCATGCCGTTGGAAATACGATCTGTTTGAGGATGACCGTGCAGATGCAATGGATATGATCAGCGAAGAGGAAGCTGCCGGTTCGTCTGTATTGGAGCAGTTCCGTCTGGGCGTCAATCAAAAGGCGTTGTTCGATGAAAATGACAATGCGTTCGCCATGAGCGCGAAGGACTTGTGCATGATTGAGCATCTGCCGGATCTGATCGACGTTGGGGTGGACAGCTTCAAGATTGAAGGTCGGATGAAGTCGATTCACTATGTGGCTACGGTCGTCAATGTGTATCGGAAAGTCATTGATGCGTATATGGCCGACCCGGACAATTATGAGCTGAAGCAGGAATGGCTGGACGAGATCTATAAGGCGGCTAACCGCCCTGTCAATACAGGTTTCTTCTACGAAGAGCCGGATCATGAGGATCATATTTACGAGCCCGAAGACAAGCCGGCACCTTATGATTTCGCTGGATTGGTTATGGACTACGATGCTGAGACAGGCATCGCGACGGTTCAACAGCGCAATCACTTCAAGGTTGGAGCTGAAGTTGAGTTCTTCGGCCCGAACAATACGTTCTTCAAGCAGAAGGTAGAGAAGCTGTGGGATACAGAAGGCAATGAGCTGGATGCAGCTCGCCATCCGCTGCAGCTCGTGCGTATGAAGGTCGAACAGCCAGTTACGTATTTCGATATGATGCGTAAGAAGAATGCCAAAGCGTAAATGATTTAGAATAACGGAATAAGTGAGCCCTTACCGGAATGGTAGGGGCTTTTTTTGTGCAGAAATAATGCCGAGTAGGTGTGATCAAAAGGATAGGTTGGCGCATGATCCAGCGCTTGTGGTTATGCATAAGGAGAAGTGGGCAGTAATGGTACTGATAAGAAGAAACGGACTTCGTTTGTGGAGAAGGAGGTGGATGAAGTGTTGTCGCGCCAACGTTCGAAGCGGCAGAAGCTCATGTACAATCGGCTTGTTCTGCTCGCATTTGCCATTACCGTAATGATCGGAATCTATATTGTTAGATTGGGCTGGCTCCAGCTATTGTTCGTGCACAGCAAGGCGGATGATGGTGTCCATACCGTTCTGCAGCGCACCGTCATTCAACGGGCACGTGGTGTAGTGCTGGATGATGGACGTGGCTCGATCGTAGATCGGGCTGGGCGACCGTATACGGGGCAAATTGTGAAAGCCCTTGTCCTCTTCCCAGTGAATAAAAATGCTATTCGTACCGATGCAGTTCGGAGCATGGCGCTTTGGCTGCACGAGTCAGAACAAGAGGTTCGGCGTCGATGGGAGGAGCTTACCGAACCTTACATTTGGCCAAATGAAAAGGATAATAAATTGCCCTTCGAGCTGAGTACAGAGCAGGCCGGACAAATTGGAATATCGGATTGGGAAGGGATTCGGGTACTTCCATATACGGTTCGATATCCGCTTCGTCAGCATACTCCGCAATGGGTAGGGGCTATTGCGGATATGACGGATACATCGAACAATGAGCATTTCAAGAAGAGTGGCAACAATGCTGATTCAAGTATTGTTGGTGTATCGGGTTTGGAACGATCGTTTGAACCATTGCTCAAGGGATTGGGCGCCACGACAGTCGTCCATTATACAGATGCAAGTCAACTGCCGCTGCATGGACTCGATGTGCGCTTGCGGCATCCTGATAATCCATATTATCCATTAAGGCTTATTACGACCACGGATCAGACAATCGAAGCTGCTATTGAGCAAGTACTTGATCGGTATCATATTGAGAAGGGATCGGTAGTCGTCCTTGATGCAGCAACAAGGGATGTGGTGGCGATGGTGTCTCGCCCTGCCGCAGATCCTTATCATATTGAGCCGGAGAAGGCGGCGTGGAACAATCGGGCGACCAAGGCCCTCCCTCCGGGTTCTGTCTATAAGCTGTTCATTGCGGCTGCTGCAATGGAAGCAGGGCTAGCGCAACTGAATGAACGTTTTAACTGCGATGGGCATTATGGGAAGTATGGTCTAGCGTGCTGGCTGCCGGAAGGGCATGGTACGTTGACATTGCGCGAGGCATTGGCAGAGTCATGCAATGAAGTGTTTGCTGAGCTGGGAGAACGATTAACAGGGCAGCAGCTATTGAACTATGCCAAGACAATGGGGCTAAGCGGATTTGTTGGTATGGTTTCGGATGATGGGATGGGCCACCGGAGTTTGCGGCACTTCGAAGGTGAGGAAGAGAGTCGAATATTTCCTGGCAATGTACAGCCAGGGAATGTGTCGGGCGGAGAACGAGCTCAATCTGGTATCGGGCAGCGGAATGTTCGATTGACACCTTTGGCTGCAGCCAACTTCGTCGTAACGCTGCTTCAGAATGGAAACTTCGGATCACCACGATTGATTCAGGAAGTGCAGTATGCCACAGGGATGCCGATCGTTCGATTCCCTGTACAAGTCAAAAAGGAGCGTGTGATGAAGCTGGAGACAGCCCGCAACGTAATGAAAATGATGGTGGATGTCGTCCAGTACGGTACGGGGCAATCGCTTAAACAGGCTTCCTGGAACGTTGCAGGCAAGAGTGGTACTGCCCAAGCTGAGGCATTTGGGACGGCTAACGTACATACATGGTTTGTAGGGTACGGCCCAGTTGAGAAGCCGAAGTATGCGGTGAGTGTCGTCAGCGAAGATGACCAATCTGGCACTTCGCATAAGGCAACAGAGGTATTCCGAGCTGTAATGGATGTGCTGGCTGCACAGCCTCCACATAAATAGCAGGCCAATCTCCTCAAGGAAGAATGGCCTGCTATTTCATATCAAAAAGGTATCTTGGTTTCTACTTGTTCTTTGGTTCTCCGTTATCTTTATTGTCCTCACTTTGATCTGGAGAAGTATTGTCAAATGGATGTCCAGATACAAATTCTTCTTTAGGCATACGAATCCAACGTTTTAAATAACCTTGATCGTAAAGAGCTTTTATTAGGATCAAGAGGACGGTGGACATGACGATGCCGATAACCCCGAACAATGACATGGACACGATCATGAAGGACAGCATCGTAAATGCGGATACCCCAAGCGATGTTCCCGTAATCTTAGGGTCAAGAATTTGCCGGATTAGAAGGGTGACGCCCATAACGACAGCAAGTCCAATGGCTAGCGATGTATTCCCGATAATGAGCAGGTAGGCGATCCAAGGGATAAAGATAAATGGAATCCCTAAGAGCGGCAGTAAATCAAAAATTGCCGACAATAAAGCGACTAAGAAGGAATTGCTCACGCCAAGTACAAGCAGACCGATAAACACAATGACAAAGGTAACGGAAATCAGCTTCAGTTGAGCCTTTAAGTAAGCAGATAACCCCTTCAGCACATTTTCCTTTAGAAATATGTAGGCTTTAAGAAACGTGCGCGGTGTTTTATTGCGGGCAACTCTGCGCCAAGTATCAATCTCGATGCTGAGGAAATAGCCAAGGATGATAGCGATGGCAAAGTTCAGCGTAAACGTCGAGAAGGATGTTATTTGTTTAATGAGCAGGCTCAGCAATCCGACGATAAATTCGGAAATATGCTGGGCAGCGTTGCCGGCATATTCATTGATGCGGCCAGATACATCAGGCGGCAGTGATTCATACCGGTTCTGCAAGTACGTGGCGATGTTCACCAATTCACTCTGAACTGCCTTAATATAGGAAGGCAGCTTGGCTTGCAGCTCGATTGCTTGATGCACGAGAATAAAACCGAGTCCAAACATGGCCCCTAGAATGACAAGTACGAATAATAAGACGGAGATGGCCGAAGCGATAGCTTTCCTCATTCCCCGTCGGTGAAGAAATGCCGCCAGCGGTTCGATGAACATGAACACGATGAAGGCTAGAAAAATAGGGGCGGCTATCGAGTACAAATAGCTAAACGTGTACATGATTAAATATGCAGTCAAAATCAACAAGGCGATATCAAATGCTGTCCGCCAATACTTACGGTAAAATGCAATCATAGAACAGACTCCTTTTCACCAAATAACAATATGATAATCATTGTACACGAAACGATTTCCCGTGCCTATTCTTTGTTCATTATGTTACAATAATAACTGTTCATACGTAGAGTAAGTATACGTACATGTTCAAGTTGAAAGAGCTTGAGAACATCGCATTTTATCAAGTAAACAAGAAACGGGGAACTGGGATGGTGGAATTCATTTTATTATGGGGGTTTTTACATCCTGACGTTTTATGCGTTTCTCCCTGGCATAATCAGCCGCCTGTTTGGATTCCGTGTCTTTCAGAAGGGACGTACAGAACGGGAACTGGCGTTGACATTCGACGACGGTCCAGATCCGATCTATACACCTCAGCTGTTAGACCTGTTGAAGAAATATAATGCTAAGGCAACATTCTTTGTGGTTGGCATCCACGCAGAGCAGCACCTAGATGTGCTGAAGCGAATGCACGATGAGGGTCATCTAATTGGCATTCACAATTATGTTCATAAGTCCAACTGGCTGATGCGCCCAAAAACGGTGAAACGACAAATCCGCAAAACGTCAGACATTATTGAATCTGTAACTGGCAAGCGATCGAACTATTATCGACCGCCTTGGGGGATTGTCAATCTATTTGATTATGGCAACCTGGGCCACTTGCAAATTATATTGTGGTCTGTTCTATTCGGGGATTGGCGGAAGAAGCTTGGCGCCGAACGCTTGTATCGGCGTATGATGAAGCGATGTCGGGGTGGGGAAGTTCTGCTGCTGCATGATTGCGGTCTTACACTTGGGGCGGATCGGGAAGCACCAGCGAATATGCTAGCTGCATTGGAACGATTCCTAGACGAAGCGGAGAAGCGCGAGCTGCGCTGCGTCCGTATCGATGAGCTCATTCGATTGACCGATCAAGCCCGGATGAAGAATCCAAGCTTGTTTAGACGCATGGTCGTACGTCTCTGGTTTCTCTATGAGAAAGCCTTCCACTCCGTCTTTGCGTTGAAGACAACGAACCATGAACAGCCTGTATTTCATTTCCGTGTTCGTCCATATCACGGAAAGGCCGTAGTCTTAGATGACGGAGTAGAATTGAAGCATAATGACCTTGTGTTGGAACTGCATTTCGACAATCGACTATTATATGATATTGGTCATCGGTCGAGAAGTGCGATGCAAATTGCAATTCAGATGATACGTTCCGTAGAACGTACGCTGCCGGAGCTTGCTGATTATGTGTTAAGCGATCAGAATTTGCGGGCGAATGTGAAGGCATTATACGGAGTAAGTATGATGCACCGCGGGCCCGAGCAATTCGGATTTACGGTACGAGATTTGCCAAGAGGATTATTCTCCTGGGTGTCTCGGAGATACTTGCGGCTTCTGATGAGCATTATTCATCCACAGGGACAGAATCGATTGAAGCAGCAAGCGGAACAGATGATTCCGAAGTTGATTATCATGTCGACAGAAACCTTGTTATCGCGATATGGAAGAGATAGAAATTATGCATTTGATGCGAATGCATCTGAGCGGCTTGTGCTCGTCGATAAGAAAGTAGAGAACGTTGCACATCCGTTATAATTCGAAATATTTACCAAATTATAACATCTGATTTAAAGCTTTGAAAAATGACTTTGTTCACTTTTCAGAGCTTTTTTTGTACTCTTTATTGGATTGAGTATTTATGCAACTTTTATGCAAGAAAATAAAAATGCAGAAATGAACATTCTGAGAGGAATAAGTAGACAGTTATCCACTGAGGGGATACAATATAGTGAAATAGGATCAGATTTCCGTTTTTAGTATAAAAATAGTTTGATTTTTTGAGATGATTTTCCTATGATTGATAAAAAAAGTTATCGAATGAAAATTAAAATCTTTTAAGGTAAAGCTGACATAAGCATTTACAAATACGAAATTATCAAGTAGTATTATGAAAAAATATTCGTCTCTTGCTGAGGAATTGGTCATTCTTTCTTATTTTATTGACCAATGTTCTATAAAAGAGTATATAGCCGAACATTCGAAGCTAACTAGGTAATATGTATACAACTTTTATACTAATTATAAATGACATCTAAGAAATAAGGGGAGAATGTTGTGAAGAAAAGTCTTAGCACCATGATTTGCTTACTGTTGTCCTTGACGCTTATCCTTTCCGCTTGCGGAGGTGGAAGTTCCTCTGAAGGTTCGGACAAGTCTTCCGGCCAAACGACAGAACAACCTGCTGAAGAATTGGTAACCGATGGCTTGATTAAAGCTTCGGATGCATCCTTGTCTCCAGAGCTTGCAAAGAACCGTAAGGACACCATGATTATCGGCATCACAGCGCCGAGCGGTATTTTCAATCCATTGTATGGTGAAACGGCATACGATAACTTTATTAATACTACCATATTCACCAGCATGATCGAAGTGAACAAGGACGGTACTTATAAGGAAGGCATTGCAGAAAAATGGGAAATTTCCCCAGACAATCTTGTATACACGTTCACATTGCGTGACGGCCTGAAGTTCAGTGATAATACTCCGTTGACTGCGGATGACGTAGCATTCAGCTTGACTGTATTGCACGACAAGTCCTATGACGGTCCTACCGACATTATCAAGGACGCTCATATCAAGGGCGGCAAAGAGTATAAAGAAGGAAAAGCAACATCTATCGAAGGCATTAAAGTGTTGGATCCGCGCACGATTCAAGTGACGACGACCGAAGTTAACGCATTGGCATTTTCATCTATCGGTTCCGTAGGCGTGCTTCCTAAAGCAATCTACGGCAAGGATTACAAGCAAGGTAACCTTGGTTACATGAGAGACCTGTTCACGATTCCAGTCGGCAATGGGCCGTACAAGCTTGAAAAGTTTACTCCAGGTCAAGAGGCAGTATTGGTAGCAAACGAGCTGTTCTACCAAGGCAAACCTAAAATCGAGAAATTGATCTACAAATTCACGACGCCGGAAACGAATGTGCAATTGATGCAAGCCGGCGAAACGGATATGGATTTCATCGATGTTAACAAAGATACAATTGAGCAATTGAAAGAATTCGGGTTCGTTGACGTTAACTTGTTCCCAGCGAACAGCTACGGTTATATCGCGTTTAACCATAAGCATGACCAATTTAAGGACAAGCGTGTTCGCCAAGCATTGACATACGGTTTGAACCGTAAGGAAATCGTTGATGCGGTATACCAAGGTTATGCAGACGTTCTGAACGTTCCGCAATCCAAAGTATCTTGGGCGTACACAGATGATGTGAATAAGTACGATTTCGATTTGGAAAAAGCAAAACAATTGCTGGATGAAGCAGGCTGGAAAGTTGGCGGAGACGGCATTCGTGAGAAAGACGGCAAGAAATTCAAGATTACGTTCACAGCGACTACTCCAAACCCTGTAAATGATGCAATCATTCCGCTTGCTCAAGCAAGCTACAAAGAGCTTGGCATCGAATTCGTTGCAGAACAAATGGACTTCAATGCGGCTGTAGACAAGCGTAAAAAAGGCGATTTCGACATGATGTTCTTGGCGTGGGGCTTAACACCAGATCCGCAATCCGGTGAAAATGTGTTCAAGTCTGGCGGTTCCCAGAATGATGTTGGATACTCCAATCCGAAGGTTGATGAGTTGTTCACGAAAGCTGGAGCAATGGTAGACACTGAAAAACGCAAAGAGGTCTTTAAAGAACTGTATAAAGAGTTGAATGAGGATCTTCCTTACATCTTCTTGTACCAACGTCGTGATATGTGGGCGAACAACGCTCGCTTGCAAGGCTTCGATATGTCGCCATACCGCAACTTCACGTACAGCTTGCCACAATTGCAAATTCAATAGCCGCAAGGCAAATGAATGATGCCTGCAAAATGCTCAGCCTCCGGGCTGGGCATTTAGGCTTATATAAAGCTAGGAGGAATAATTATGAAGCAATACGCCATTCGGCGGCTGTTACAATTGGTTCCTACGATAATAGGGGTATCCGTTATCCTGTTCGCCGTGTTTGCATTGGCACCTGGTAACTTTATCGATTCGAACCCGACGATTTCCAAAGAGCGCGCTGCTGAACTTAAAGCGATTCACGGGTTGGACAAGCCGCTTACTGAGCGTTACTTCACTTGGGCGAGCAACACACTCAAGGGAGATCTGGGGATGTCGATACAGCATAAGCAACCGGTTACAACTGTACTTAATCGGTATATGTGGAATTCCTTTATGATCGCTGCAATCGTATTAGTTTTATCATGGGCAATAGCAATTCTTGTCGGTGTATTTTCTGCTATCAGGCAATATTCCTTTTTTGATGGGGTAGTTACGTTTCTCGTATTTGCCTTAATGTCATTGCCATCGTTCTTTGTTGGCTTATATGCAATTAAAGCGTTAGCTGTCGACTTCAAAATATTCCCTGTTGGCGGAATGTACACCTCCGGAAGTGAAGCTACCGGATTGGCGCACTTCTGGGATTTGGTTCATCATTTAATGCTGCCAGTCATCGTGCTGACTGCACTGAGTGTAGGATCGCTTACACGTTATTTCCGTACGAGCATGTTGGAGGTTATCCGTCAGGATTATATCCGTACGGCACGTGCGAAAGGCTTGAAAGAAAGAACGGTTATTTTCAAACACGCGCTTCGCAACGCAATGCTGCCTGCAATTACGTTGCTGGGGATCGAGCTTCCGGGATTGTTCGGTGGCGCAATGATTACAGAGAAAATCTTCAACTGGCCGGGGATCGGCCGCATTAACTTGGAAGCAATCACGTCGCGTGACTACTTCTTGTTGATGGGCTTCACGATGTTCTTGGCATTGCTCACTGTTGTAGGTAACTTCTTAGCTGACGTGCTGTACCGCGTGGCTGATCCACGTGTACGCATGAAATAGAAAGGGGAAAAAGCTCGTGTCTCAAACTGCTACTAATTCTGCAGCTGCAACAGCTGCATCGAAGACGAAGCCTGCTTCCCCGTGGAGGTTGGCATTTAAGCAACTTAGCAAGAACAAATTCGCAATGGGCGGAATTGTCGTTGTACTTTTGATGTTCATTATTTGCTTTATTGGTCCGCTGTTCTCGCCATATTCCTTGGATACGATGGGCCCAATGAAAAATAAAGGCCCTTCCGCTACCCACTGGCTTGGTACGGACAACCTGGGACGCGATATCCTGCTGCGGGTTATGCTCGCAGGCCGCGTATCCTTGATCGTCGGTCTCGTTGCGATGATTATCTCTGTCACAATCGGTAGTACACTAGGTGCACTTGCAGGTTACTATCGCGGATGGGTTGATTCCATCATCATGCGTCTAGCAGATATTATGATGTCGATTCCTAGTTTGCCGCTCTTGGTCATTCTTGGTGCGGTACTATCAGATATGAAGGTTCCGCCGGGTCAGCGGATTTACGTGGTTATGTTCCTGCTTGGATTCATGAGCTGGCCGAGCTTGTCCCGTCTCGTGCGCGGACAGATCTTGATGCTTCGTGAACAAGAGTTCATGCAAGCGGCAGAAGTACTCGGTCTGCGTGACCGTCGCAAAATCTTCCGTCACTTGCTGCCGAACACGATTCCGATCATCATTGTCGTAGCGACATTGACGGTTGCGGGTGCAATTCTGCAAGAGTCGGTATTGAGTTACTTGGGTCTAGGGGTTGTGCCGCCGACGCCATCATGGGGGAACATGATTACGGCAGCGAACAACTTGATTGATTTCCAGAAGCGTCCATGGTTGTGGATTCCGCCGGGCGTATGTATTTTCATGACAGTAATTGCGATTAACATCATTGGTGACGGCTTGCGGGACGTCCTCGATCCGAAAATGAAGAGGTAGGGATACGTTATGTCAAATAACTTGATCGAATTTCGCAATTTGCGGACGAATTTCTATACTAGCAGTGGCGTCGTAAGAGCGGTCAATGATGTCAGCTTCTCGATTAAAGAAGGAGAAACACTGTGTGTCGTTGGTGAATCCGGATGCGGGAAAAGCGTTACAGCGATGTCTCTTATGCGTCTCGTCTCTCCTCCAGGTAAGGTGGAGGGCGGTCAAATTTTATATAATGGAAAAGACTTGCTTGGAATTAAGGAACGTGAAATGCGCCAGATCCGCGGTAACGAAATCGCGATGATCTTCCAGGAGCCGATGACGTCTCTGAACCCGGTATTTACGATCGGGGAACAGCTGACAGAACCGATTCTGCTGCATAAAGGCGTTACGAAGAAGGAAGCTAAAAAGCGCGCGATTGAGCTGATCGAACTGGTCGGCATTCCACGCGCGGCACAAATCTTCGATGCATATCCGCATGAGCTTAGCGGTGGTATGCGTCAACGGATTATGATCGCGATTGCGCTTAGCTGTGATCCGAAGCTTCTCATTGCGGATGAGCCGACAACAGCGCTCGACGTAACGATTCAAGCACAGATCTTGGACTTGATGCGCAACATTAAGAAGGAATTCAATACGGCGATTATGATGATCACGCATGACCTTGGTGTCGTAGCGGAAATGGCTGACCATGTTGTCGTTATGTATGCAGGTAAAGTGATTGAAGAAGCTCCTGTGCTTGAGCTGTTCAAAAATCCGAAGCATCCATATACGCAAGGTCTCTTGAAGGCAAAGCCGGTCATCAATGAGCGTATGGAGCGTCTATATACGATTCCGGGACAGGTTCCGAACCCTGTTGAACTCGGAGAGAACTGTTATTTCAATGATCGTTGCGAGCATTGCATGTCCATCTGTACGGATAAGCAGCCTCAGCTTAAAGTGTATGACAACAAACATAAGACAGCATGCTGGCTGTATGAAAAGGGAGGGGACGTACAATGAGTCAACAACCGTTGCTACAAGTAGACAATTTGAAAAAATACTTCCCCATACAGGGCGGTATTTTATCCAAAACGGTAGGCCATGTTCGTGCGGTTGACGGCGTGTCCTTCAGCTTGAATAAAGGGGAAGCGCTTGGTCTCGTAGGGGAATCCGGATGCGGTAAGTCGACTACAGGTCGTACGATTCTTCGCCTGCTCGACAAGACGGAAGGACAAGTATTGTTCAACGGCGTAGAGATTCATGACTTGTCGAAAAAGGAACTTCGCAAAATGCGTCCCAAGATGCAGCTTGTGTTCCAGGATCCGTACAGCTCCTTGAACCCGCGTATTAAGATCGGCGATGCAATTGGCGAAGCCTTGATTGACCACGGCATATCTTCGAAGAACGAAGTGCGTGATCGGGTCAAAGAAATTTTGACGATTTGCGGTCTTGCTCCTTACCATATCGATCGCTACCCTCATGAATTCTCTGGTGGTCAACGCCAGCGTATCGGGATTGCGCGCGCCTTGGTGCTGAACCCTGAATTTATCGTAGCGGATGAGCCGGTATCGGCGCTCGACGTATCGATTCAGGCACAGATCATTAACTTGCTGAGTGATCTGCAAGAGCAGAAGAACCTGACGTACTTGTTCATTTCTCACGACTTGTCGGTCGTTGAGCATTTGTGCAACCGTATCGGGGTTATGTACTTGGGCTCGCTCGTTGAGATGGCTCCTCGTGATGAGTTGTTCAGAAATCCGCTTCATCCGTACACGAAGGCATTGCTGTCTGCAGTGCCTGTACCAGATCCAACACGCAAGCCTGATCGGATCGTATTGCAAGGGGATATTCCAAGCCCGGCGAACCCGCCATCCGGCTGTAAGTTCCATACGCGCTGTCCGTTTGCGACAGACATCTGTAAACAGGCAGTTCCGGAATATCGCGATATGGGCGGCGGCCATCAGGTTGCTTGTCATTTGGTCTAAATTGAATAATTCTCATTAATTTGCAGGCTGTCTCATCCAAGATGAGGCAGCCTGTTTTGCGTCCGCTGGCAGGAAGTAAATAAGGAAATGTCCATCTTAAACAAAGAAATAGACCGAGAAAAAGTACTAGGCTCGTGAGGTGGCGTTAAAACTATGGGCAAAAAGTAAAGTTTAAAAGCTGCCATTTCCTTTAGTAATATGACAGAGGATGACATCATTAAGGTCTATAATGAGGGAAACAAATCAATGAAAGGGTGGCCATTTATGGGGCGAAGAATAATTCTTGATTTAGCCGTTACGATAGATGGTTTTATTGAAGGGAAGAATGGAGAAGTAGATTGGTGCATGATGGATGCTGAGATGGGGTTTACTCATTTCTTGCATCAAATTGATACGATTTTGTATGGAAGAAAGAGTTATGATTTATGGGGACAATTTACGCCAGGAAGCGAAAGTACGGAAGCTGAAAAAGAAATGTGGGAACTCGTGCACAGTAAAAAAAGTATGTGTTCTCCAAGACGCAAAAAGGAACTGATAATCAAGCCATATTCATAAATGACAATATCCTTGAAGAAGTAAACACATTAAAAAATATGCCTGGTAAAGACATCTGGCTGTATGGTGGAGCAAGCCTTATTACAACCTTTATCCGTTTGGGTCTTGTTGATGAATTCAGATTATCAGTTCACCCTGTTATTTTGGGTGAAGGGAAACCGTTGTTTATGGATATAAAACAGAGGTTGAATGTAAAGTTGATTCATTCAAGAACATTCTCCTCTGGCGTTGTACAACTAATCTATAGAACATAATATTGCATATCTATTATCAACTATCATTGTCTAGTCTATAACTTATTTTCGATGAACAAGAAGCCCGCTCTGTATACTAGAGCGGGCTTCTATATTGCAACAATACGTATAATAAATAGAATTAGATCTTCAAAATGCCGCCTTGGCTTGCATTCGTAACGAGCTTGGAGTAGCGCGCGAGATAGCCGGACTTCACCTTCGGCTCGAAGCCTTTCCAGCCAGCACGACGGCGCTCAAGCTCTTCATCGGACACTTGAAGCTCGATCTTACGGTTGTTAAGGTCGAGTTCAATAATATCTCCATCTTCAACGAAGGCGATTGGGCCGCCTTCTGCTGCTTCAGGCGAGATATGACCAATGCTGATGCCTCGGGAAGCACCAGAGAAGCGTCCATCTGTAATCAGGCCTACCTTAGCGCCTAAGCCCATGCCGACAATTTGCGAGGTTGGAGCAAGCATCTCAGGCATGCCTGGACCGCCCTTAGGGCCTTCATAGCGGATGACTACTACATGGCCTTCCTTGACTTTGCCGTTCGCTATACCAGCCAATGCCTCGTCCTGGGAGTCGAAGCAGATTGCAGGGCCCATGTGATGTCCGCCAACGGACGGATCAACCGCGCCGACCTTAACAATCGCGCCTTCCGGAGCCAGATTGCCGAACAGAACGGCCAAGCCGCCGCGTTCACTGTGCGGCTTATCCAAGGTGTGAATCACATCGGTATCGAGAATTGGGCTGTCTGACACATTCTCACGCAATGTATTGCCTGTTACGGTAATGCACTCGCCGTGGAGGGCGCCTTCCTTCTTGAACAGCTCGTTCAGAACCGCGCTGACGCCGCCAGCGTTGTGCACATCTTCAATATGATAATCGGAAGCAGGCGCAATCTTGGCCAAGTGAGGCACACGCGCTGCTACTTCGTTAATACGTTCAATTGGATATTCAAAGCCAGCTTCTCTTGCGATAGCAAGCGTATGAAGCACCGTATTTGTGGAACCGCCCATGGCCATATCAACGGCAAAGGCATTGTCGATAGCTTCCATTGTTACGATGTCGCGCGGCTTAATGTCCTTCTCAATGAGACTCATTAGCTGCTTCGCGGATTTCTTGACGAATTCACGGCGCTCAGGCGCTACAGCAAGGATCGTTCCGTTGCCCGGAAGTGCAATTCCGAGTGCTTCTGCCAAGCAGTTCATGGAGTTAGCTGTGAACATGCCGGAACATGATCCGCATGTTGGACAACCATACTGCTCCAATTCTTGAAGTCCTTTATCGTCAATCTTGCCGGCTTGATAAGCACCAACACCTTCGAACACGCTGGAGAGGGAGATGGAGCGGCCGTTGGAATCCTTACCAGCCTTCATTGGCCCGCCGCTGACGAATACAGTCGGGATGTTGACGCGCAATGCTCCCATAATCATACCTGGTGTAATCTTGTCACAGTTCGGAATACATACCATACCGTCGAACCAGTGTGCGGATACAACGGTTTCAAGGGAATCCGCGATAATCTCACGGCTTGGTAGCGAGTAGCGCATGCCGATATGGCCCATGGCAATCCCATCATCGACGCCAATGGTATTGAATTCAAATGGAACGCCGCCGGCTTCGCGAATGGCTTCCTTTACAATTTTACCGAATTCCTGCAAATGTACATGACCGGGAACGATATCGATATACGAGTTGCATACTGCAATGAACGGCTTGTCGAAATCTTCTTCCTTAACGCCTGCGGCACGCAGCAAGCTGCGGTGAGGCGCACGATCAAAGCCCTTTTTAATCATGTCTGAGCGCATCTTTTTGGCTGTCATATGGTAAACCTCCATCTCATGTCCTTCCCGTCGCGCGGGACGAGTCCTATTTTTCTAATTCATGATTAATAGATTAACTACTTATATTTCTAATGGTTGCCAATGGGTTTCTTAGTAGTCTATCACAAGTGTTGGGGTTTTTCTACCAATCCATTCTAGGCGAACACGCTGTTGCACGCACAAAAACACCGCAAGAAAACAGCATGCAAAAATGCAGATTCTCGCGGTGTTTGGACAATGATTGTGAGCCGAAATCAGCTCGTATGTGACAGCAAGTATAATCGATCAGCTGTGCTTGATTTTCGCGCGGAACAGCTTATGGCGTATCCACCCTGCAATCGCATCCCACTTCGGCTCAATAATCGGATGGAGCCATGCCGTAACCTGCGGCTGCGCCAGCAGAACAGCACCGGCAATAGACGCTGCAATCAGCAGTGCTGCGCTCAAGCCTGACGTAATATGGGCATATACACCTGTCAGCACGACGAATCGAATAATTAGCCCGTGGAGGAGAAACACGTACAAAGTTCGCTTGCCTAAGTTTGTTAAATGAGTTTCCCGTATTGGCACCCAAGCCAAGAAGGCAGTGGACGCTACTATCTGCGTCAAGTAGATGACGGTACGGTTGAATAGGGCAAGCCAACCGGACTGTGTCCATCCAAGCTCATGGAAGGTCATATGATTCATGAACCAGATAGGATTAATAGGCTCAGACATCACGTAGAGCACGACAAGCAGTGCCATGGATATGGCAATCCCTATATACCGCACGAACGGTGTCAGCCATGCCCGAAATCGCTCATAAGAGAATGTGTACCCAATAACGAAGAACGGCAAATAGACGACAGAACGAGAAATGCCGAGCCATGCGCCCTGGAGCGGCAGAAAGCCGACTAGAAATCCTAGTACAATGGAGATAAGCAGTGGATGACTTATCGAAAAACGTGTGAACATTTTCATCATAAGTCTCCAGAATAGATGGCCGACTAAGAACCAGAGCAGTAAATATGGAATGAAAAAGGAATGACTAATTCCAGGTACGCGAAACACAAGATAATCAAGCAGCGAGTAAATCGTTTGAAAAATAATATATTGAAGTGCGATTTGCTTCAGGATACGAATACCTGCCGCACCGTTTAGATTGCTGCGTGCAAAATATCCCGTGACGAACACGAATAAAGGCATGTGGAACGTGAAAATCCAAAGGAAAATAGCTTTCATCTCAGGCATGCGCATGATGAGTGGTTCAATCGCATTGCCGACAAAGACGCATACAATTAGTAGAAATCGCAAATTTAAGCCGAACGTCTCTCCACTTTTCGTTAACGTTGACGGCCCGCATCCGGGGGCGGTGGGGATACTAAGGTGCTCCCGCATGATGGTTCCCTCCTTACCTAGGTGTAGTCGGTTTACGGATTTCTCTTTGAATATGGCACCGTAAGCCGGCGAGCTCATTAGCTGTCATTTATAGATTCAACGTAACATAGAAGGTAAGCATACATTGTGATGTTAATCACAAATAACGCTTTCAATTGTGCCCATTGTTTGCAGGCAGTTAAGACTGCTTAATTCAGTTGACTAGTTGGCAAATATAGGGTTATGATAAGCCGTAATAGAGCACATTTCTACAAGAAAAGAAGGGAGATGACAATTGCAACCGCTACCAATTTTTGGTGCGAAATTTGATTCGTAATAACTCGTGACAACCGTACTCCTTCTGAATCTGGGGCTGCGGGTATTTGCTAGTTTTGCTAGTATTGGTATATTCCTTTTATGGATAGAAACATAGTATTTCCCCAACATTAAGAGAGCTGCTCTTCATCGGCTCGCATGCGATTCAATTAGTCATGATTGTGCCCTGACAGTCATAACATAATAGACCTCTAGCATATATGTTACGAACTATGACACATGCCTTTATTTGAGGCAGATCATAATTTTTTGAAATCAAATCTTACTTCGGCACAGGTTATCTAATCCGTATGCGTGCATGATCATGCATGGCATTGCTCGACATTTCACCTCAACCTTTTAAGGATCTATTGGATTCTCATTCTCACATTACCACGCATCTGGGCTGTCTAGTCTTTTCTTTCTATTAGATTGCAGTCAATTCATTATTCACATTTCATCGATTGGTCAATTTACCCTTAGTCATTAGTGACATAAATCATACTTTGTACCATTCCATCAGACTTACCATTTTGTCATACCGTAACAAGTGCGAGTTCCCAATGTTTCATTTGTGGTGCATTCGTAGTGCAGCGCAGAACACTTAGAACTGGTTCGTCACATTTAGTGCGGGTAAAGTGGTGTATTTTGCTGCCCGAACTCAGTCTGAGTTAACCTGCATCCTGCAAATCAATGCGGACGATGCGAACAACCTCCACCATTTTCGGTTCTATCTGTCTAGGAGACAGCTGCACATAACGACAAAGGTTCTGCTCCCAGCGCTGTAAGCGCCGTAGGGGAGGAGCAGTTAGGAAAGGAGTGCCTACATGGTTACACTGCCTAAAGTAAATGATCTAGGTTTTTTTGAAATCCGATTGGAATCAATCGGGGGGCTTGGAGCGAATTTGGCCGGCAAAATGCTGGCGGAAGCTGGAGTTACCGGCAGCGATTTGAACGGCGTCAGCTTTTCCTCATATGGATCAGAGAAAAAGGGTTCTCCCGTTAAGGCGCACATCCGGTTCTGTATGCCAGAAACGCTAATCCGGGATACGACACCAGTAGAACGTCCTCATATCGTGGGTGTTTTTCATGAGTCTTTATACAAGACAGTCAATGTAACTAGCGGCATTTATGAGGACAGCCTCATACTCGTCAACTCTGCCAAATCTCCTGAGGAACTGAAGGAGAAGCTGAAGCTGCCGGGTGGAACTATTGCGGTTGTCGATGCAATCGGAATTGCATTGGAAGAGAAAAATCGCGTGAATATGGCGATGCTCGGCGCGCTGTTCCGCTTATGCGAGTTCTTGGATGCGGAGCAGATGAAGAGCGTTATTCGCAAATCACTGGAGACAAAATATCCGGGGGCGGTTCAGCCAGCGCTGAATACGTTCCAACGTGGATATGATGAAGTGAAATTCCAGTCATTTTCCTTCCCTGAGGGGGTTCTGCTGCCGAAGCCTATTCGTTGGGATACGCCAGCGCTTGGCTATGAGACGCAGCCTATCGGCGGTACCGTCGTGAATCCAGGCAACTCCATCTTAAAGGATCTGAGCATCTCTCGTGCCGGTATGATGCCGCACTTTGCCTCAGACAAATGTATTCATTGCGCGGCCTGCGATAATGTGTGCCCTGATTTTTGCTTTGTGTGGGAAGAACAGCCGGACAAGAAGGGTCGACCGCAAATGTTCCTCCAAGGCATTGATTATCAATATTGCAAAGGCTGCTTGAAATGTGTATATGCATGTCCTACAGAAGCATTGACCGATGAGCGGGAAGAGGATGGATATGCGGATGAACATCGTGTTCCGCATATGTTCGAGCTGGCTGCACGCCATTGATAGATAGAAGGTAAGGAGGATGAGTGGCTATGGCAATTGAGTATGAAAAAGAAGTGACCGGCGGTACGGTTGAGCAGCGGATGGTGTATGAGTCAGGCAATGAAATGGCTGCATATGCCGCACATCAAATTAATTATCATATTATGGGCTATTTTCCGATATCGCCATCAACAGAAGTGGCACAATTCCTTGATCTAATGAAGGCGAACGGACAGCATGACATTAAGCTAATTCCAGCAGACGGTGAGCATGGATCGGCAGGAATATGCTATGGAGCCTCAACTGCAGGTGGACGGGTATTCAATGCGACGAGTGCGAACGGATACATGTATATGCTTGAACAAATGCCTGTCCAATCAGGTACGCGATTCCCGATGGTCATGAATTTAGTGTGCCGCTCCGTATCGGGTCCGTTGAACATCCATGGGGATCATTCGGATTTGTACTTTGCACTGAATACAGGCTGGCCGATTCTGCTCTGCCGAGATCCACAAGCGGTGTACGATATGAACATTATGGCGCTTAAGCTTGCAGAGGATCCGGAGGTTCGGCTTCCAGTGCTAGTTGCATTCGATGGCTACTTCACCTCGCACCAGAAGCGGCGTGTTCAGACCTTCGCCAAGCGAGAGGACGTGCATCGCTTCGTTGGCGAACAGCCTGTGCGCGGATTCGCTGATACACTGGATCGTAATAATCCGATCACGGTAGGGCCTTATATGAACGAGCCGGATTATATTAATAACTGCTATCAACAGTCCATGGCTATGTACAAGGCAGAAGAGGTGTTCGATCGCATCCGTACCGAATATGCTGCGCTGACGGGACGAGATTATCCGATTCTGGATTTATATCGAATGGAGGATGCAGAAGTAGCTGTATTCCTGCTTAATTCCGCAGCGGAAATTATTAAGGATGTCGTCGATCAGCTTCGGGAACAGGGAATTAAAGCCGGTTCCATATCACCGAACATCATCCGCCCATTCCCAGCGAAGGAGATAGCGGATGCGCTGGCTCATATTAAAGTCGTGACAGTGGGAGACCGTGCTGATTCTTATGGCGGTCACGGCGGCAATATGGTCAATGAAGTGAAGTCAGCACTGTTCACGCATGGTAATCGTGATACGATGATTATCAGCCGTATTTACGGGCTTGGCGGCAAGGATTTCTATGCTGAGGATGGTCATGCACTGTTCGAGTGTGCCATTGAGGCAGCACAGAAGGGGTATGTGGAGAAGCCATTCGATTACCATGGTCATACGCCTGGTGACCCAAGCCAAGGCCCCGCAGCGTGTCATTGAACCGATGAAATATGAAGATTTGAAGACAGGTCTAATTACGGTAAAGCAGGACGAAGAGTCCGGTAAGCTAAGCGTCCGCGTTCCGCCGCTGCGTCAATTGACGAAGAAGCCGAAGCGAATTGCTCCAGGCCACGGTGCGTGTCCAGGCTGCGGCATCTTTTCCGGTCTTGAGCTGTTCTTCAAGGGGATCGAGGGGGATATTGTAGCACTGTTCCATACAGGATGCGCAATGGTTGTCACAACCGGGTATCCTTACTCTGCCCACAAGGCGACATATATTCACAACCTGTTCCAGAATGGGGCAGCAACGCTGTCTGGAGTCGTTGAAATGTTCTGGGAACGGAAGCGGCGCGGTGAGCTGGATCACCTGAACCTGCCAGATGATTTCACGTTTGTGATGATTACAGGGGATGGCGGGATGGATATCGGTATGGGGCCGGCGATTGGAGCGGCTCTGCGCAATCATAAGATGATAATTTTGGAATACGATAATGAAGGTTACATGAATACGGGGGCGCAATTGTCCTATTCGACTCCGCTTGGCCACCGCACTTCCACCTCTAACGTAGGCAAGGTGCAGGCGGGCAAGATGTTCCATCATAAGGATACCGCGCAAATTATGGCGGCAACGAACATTCCATATGTCTTCACAGGCAGTGAAGCATTCCCACAGGATTTGCTTAAGAAGGCGGCTAAAGCACAATGGTATGCTCAGAATGAGGGGCTTGTATACGGCAAAATTTTAATTACCTGTCCTCTTAACTGGCTGTCCGAAGACAAGCTGGGCACACAGATTGTCAATGCGGCCGTAGATTCCTGCTTCTTCCCGTTGTATGAAGTGGAACAAGGGGTTACCACAATTACGTACAATCCGGAGGATAAGAATAAGAAAGTTCCGCTACTCGAATGGCTGGTTATGATGGGCAAGACGAAGCATATGAGCAAGCCGGAGAATGCGGAGGCGCTGCAGTCGTTCGAGCATGAAGTAGAGCGGCGCTGGAATGTGCTCAAGGCGAAGAGCGAGAACCCGTATCTATAATAGGCTAGGTTAAACTATTTTACTCGATCCATATAGGCCTGAGAACGCATCTGTACTTGATGCCTTCTCAGGCCTTCTTCGTAGGAGCAGAAGAATAGCTTGTCAGTGAGGGATCGCACATGCCGCCCCTGAAATCTTTCCCTAGAAGAATAGGTACGGTATACTTAAAATTGAACTATTTAGGTGGAAAAGGGAGGAAGCGACGACGATGACAGAACAAATGAATCCTATTCTTCATGCTCATGCAGAGGAGCTGGCAGACTTATTGCGCAGCAGCAGGCATGTTGTTTTTTTTGGCGGAGCAGGAACATCGACAGAGAGCGGGATTCCCGATTTCCGATCGGACAATGGGGTATTTGCGGATGATGAGGCATTCCGATATCCTCCGGAAGTCATGCTTAGCCGCTCCTTCTATGATCGTGATCCGGCGACGTTCTATCGTTTCTATCGCGCGAAGATGCTGCATCCATCTGCGAAGCCGAATGGAGCACATCGTGCATTGGCCCGGCTAGAAGAGGATGGTATCGTGTCAGCAGTCGTCACACAAAATATTGATGGACTGCACCAAGCAGCAGGCAGCAAGGAAGTATGGGAGCTTCATGGCTCGGTGCACCGGAACCGCTGCACCGCTTGCGAAGCGGAATATGGACTGGATGCAGTGTTGAACAGTGAACACGTTATCCCTTCCTGCAAGCAATGCGGAGGGACATTGAAGCCTGATGTTGTACTGTATGAAGAGCAGTTGAATGATTCGGTTATCTCAAGAGCGATTGAACGGATCCGGGAGTCGGATCTGTTAATCGTGGGCGGTACTTCGCTTACTGTGCAGCCAGCGGCCAGCTTTGTTCGATTAGCAACGAAGGCGAAGCTGGTGCTGATGAATCGGACGGCGACGAGCATGGATGGACATGCGGATGCGGTATATCGTGAACCAATGGGGAAATTGTTCACACTCGCATATTACAAGATGACAGGGAAAGAGGTATAGCCCTATGCGCATGATTGGGGTTGACCTCGGGACGACCAATCGCAAGGTCGGACTATTCGATGAGTCAGGCAGACTTCTAGGACAAGCGAGTCGTCCAACCGTTACCGTAGATACAAATGAAGGCTACGTTGTATATGATCCAGATGCGATGTGGAATGACGTATCCGAAATGGTTCGCGAGCTAATTGATGCTCACGGTGAAGTTCCTGTTGATTATATCGGGATTACGAGCATGGCGGAGAGTGGACTGCTCGTGAACCGTCATACAGGAAAGGTGCAATCTCCGCTCCTGCCGTGGTTCGACACATGCTCTTCCGAGCAAGCGGAGCGGATTCGTCAAGAAGGAACGCCGTTGGAGCTGTTCCAACGTACAGGCTTGCACCTATCGTTCAAGCATGGATTGCCGAAGCTGCTCTGGCTGAAGGATCGAGCTGCGGGTATGTTCGAGCAGGCTGTGTGGCTGTCCGTATCAGGATATATTGCATACCGATTAACTGGTGCAATGGCCTTCGACCCATCGCTTGCGACGCGAACATTTGCATATAGTATGAAGACGGACAGCTGGGATGTCCCGTGGATTCGGCATTTCGGATTGGACGAGCAGATTTTCCCGGAAGTTCTGCCAAGCGGCACACCCCTAGGAACTGTAGCGCCGGAGGTAGCTGGAGCTCTTGGTCTGTCTACCCATACACGAGTTGCAATTGGCGGGCATGATCATGTCTGTGCAGCACTTGCAGTTGGGGCTGTGCAACCGGGAGATGTATATGTTTCTATGGGAACAGCAGAGACGCTCGTTGGCACAATCGCGAGGCGACCACTCGGACAAGCCGAGTTTGATACCGGATTATCCTATGGCTATCACGTTGTGCCGGGATATCACTTCTGGATGGGGGGCAATGCTTCTTCAGGCGGTGCAGTGGAATGGATTCGCAGACAGCTTGCCGATGAGGCATTATCCTACGAAGAGATTAAGCAGTTCATGAACGATGTGAACGACGGCCCGGGGGAAGCGCTGTTCTTCCCGTATCTGTCAGGAAGCGGAGCTCCTTATCCGAATTCGAAGACACGTGCTGCCTTTATCGGTCTGTCTAAGTCGCATGGCAAGAAGGAGCTATTGCGGGCAGTATTTGAAGGTACGGCTTATCAGCTGGAGATGATTCGTCAAAGTGCGGAACGCAATTCGGAGCATGAGATTCGCAATATGTGCGCGGTTGGAGGCGGGACAAGGCTTCCTGCATGGTTGCAAATGAAGGCGGATATATCGAATGCAACGCTTGTCGTGCCGCCTATTGAGGAGGCGACGATGCTTGGCGCTGCATGCGCAGCTTGCACTTGGGGGCGGGTATTATGCCCATGCAGAGGAAGTGCGTCAGGCGATGCAAAGTCGAGGCGTGGACACCTATCATCCTCATGCAGAGCGTCACCTTCGTTATCAACAGGTATACGACTCACGCTATATGCCTGTCGCAAAAGCGTTGTGCGGGATGTAGCGATCCATTAAGAGAAATGAAAGTTCCATCGGCGTGGAACGATAGAGCTGGATTCATAACATAACTTGGAAGCAATAACGATAAGAGTCCATATCGAAAGCATTGAAACAACTACAGCATTAGAGTGGATATGTCATTCACATAATAAGGAGCGTTGCTTTTTTCTGTTCAACAGGGCGACGCTCCTTTTTGTTAGATAGATTAGGATTTATGAGCTGGATTCAGCTTATCTACCGCGCGGCGGAACAGCTCGCCAACTGCACTAGTCTGCTTGTGATTCTGTACGTAGACTCCACCAGTATTCGTAAGGTCTTGAATAAGCTGCGAAATGGATTTGGATGCAGCCTCCTTGCGGCTGGATTCCGCTAAGCGCGCCTGCTGCTCCCACTCTTCCTTGATGCTCAGTCTTTTCATAGGTGTTCCCTCCTAATTCTTGGTGTACATCCATACTAAGATTTACGCTGATAAGTGCTGTCGGGCTGCATAACTTGATTGCGATAGGTTGTAGGAGGCTGCCCATAGAACCGCCGGAATTGTCTCGAAAAATAGAGCGCATCAGGGATGCCGACCGAGGCGGCTATATGCTCAACCGTTAGATCAGGACGTTCTCGAAGCAATTGGCGGCCCTTATCGATGCGCAGCTTCAACAGGAAGGTAACAGGTGTCATGTCCGTTATCCGCTTAAATATGCGAGAAAAATAGGCCCTGCTGTACCCTAAACTCTCCGCGATATGCTCGATGGATAATGGATGCGCATATTGAGTAGACATCATCTGGATAGCCTGCCGTACGGTCTGCTGCATTTCAGACTCGGGACGCAGCCTATTCGTGTCATCCAATTGCCGCTGCATGCCTGCATATTTCGCCATAATGAGATGGAGACACCCGTGTGCAATCAGATCGGCTGCTACACTTCGCTCTTGAAATGCAGTAGTAATATGCTTCATCTGATAGGGAACATCCATGCGATCGTCTGCACGAATAATGGGGGTTTGCTCCGAGAAGCCAGCACGGCCTACGAGGTCATCAGCGGAACTGCCTTGAAAGGCAATCCAGCAGTATTTCCATGGCTTCGCTGCATCGGATTCATAGCTGACGAGGCGTCCGGGCGCGATGAGGAACGCATCTCCGGCCTGAAGCTCGTAAGTTTTCGTTTCCGTTGAAAAGTTCCCCTGTCCATCCATGATATGATGAAGCAAATAGTAGTCGTAAAGTTTAGGGCCGACCTTATGAGAGGGGACGGTCTGGCTTTCCCCTGAAAATAGGACGCGTATTCCTTCTTGTTCGACGTAGGTTGGATTTGATGCAACCGTATAGGTCTCTAGAGCGCTGACGGAACTAGCCTCTGCATCGATCATTGTAGCAGTTGCTGCCTCTGCCGCTTCATAATTAAGGCAGTCAGTCATAATGAGATCCTCCTTGCGTGTCCAATAATTGTATTGTAGCATGAAAATGATAGTAGAGTCACATAAGTCCATATG